>JBOHRZ010000281.1:0-4143 GCA_050732975.1 Gemmatimonadales bacterium | reverse complement strand
GGGAATATGACTCGATCACGTCGTGGTAAAGCGTGCCCTGGACCAGGTAGCGAACGTTGCCGTCCACCGCCTTTGCTTCGCGTTCGAACACGTCGATGAACCGGTGGCCGATGCGGCGCCGCTTCAGTTCCGGATCGGTCACGCCGGCGAGGTCGCCGAGAAAGTCCCGGCTGGCATCGACCGTGCGCAGGTCGATGCCGAGATGCCGGCGAAAGGTGGACTCGACTTGTTCGCGCTCGCCCTGCCGCAACAAACCATGGTCGACGAAGATGCAGGTGAGCCGGTCGCCGACGGCGCGATGTACCAACGCCGCCGCTACCGACGAATCGACGCCGCCGGAGAGACCGCAGATCACCCGCTCGTCGTTGCCGACGAGGGATCGCACGCGCGCGATCTCGCTCTCGACGAAGTGCTCGGGCGTCCAGTTCGGCTTGCATCCACAGATGTCGAACAGAAAATTGGCGAGGATCTCCCCGCCCCGCGGAGTGTGCGCCACCTCAGGATGGAACTGCACTCCGAATAGCGGCATGGCGCCATGCTCGATTGCCGCGATTGGCGAATTGTCGCTCGAGGCGGTGACCCGCCACCCAGGCGGCGCCTCATCGACGTGATCGCCGTGACTCATCCAGACCGGTGTGGACTCGCCCGGCTCGAAGCCGCGGAATAATCTGCCTTCCGCGGTCCTCACCTCGGCTCGGCCGTATTCCCGCCGTGACGCGCGCACTACCCTGCCGCCGGTGAGCTGTGCCAGGAGCTGCATCCCATAGCAGAGACCGAGCACCGGCACGCCGATCCCGAGAAGTTCCGGCTGCGCGGTCGGCACCCCGTCGCCGTAGACCGAATTGGGACCACCGGACAGGATGATCCCCCGCGGCCGCCAATTCCGGATCCAGGCGACGTCACGCGACGGCGGGTGGATCTCGCAGTAGACTCGCTGCTCGCGGATCCGGCGCGCGATGAGCTGGGTGAATTGCGATCCGAAATCGACGATCAGGATCCCGTCGGGATGACTCATGAAGCGCCGCTTCCGTGGCCGAAAGGATCCGCCGGCTCGTCGCGGTACAGGTCGGCCAGCCGCTCGCGGGGTCGCACCACCCGCCAGGTCCCGTCATCCACCATCACTTCGGCTGCGCGCGCGCGCGAATTGTAGTTGGAACTCATGGCGAAGCCATACGCCCCCGCGCCAAGAATCGCAACCAGATCGCCCGGACCGAGCTGCGGCATTTCGCGGTCGAAACCGATGAAGTCCCCGGTTTCGCACACTGGTCCGACCACGTCCCATCGGCCCATCTCTCCGGGCGACGGGCGCACCGGCACCACAGCATGCCAGGCCTGATACAGCGCCGGCCGAAGCAGGTCATTCATCCCGGCGTCGATCACCGCGATCCGGCGGCCTTCGGCGCACTTGGTGTCGATGACTCGCGCGAGAAGGATTCCGGCGGACCCGACCAGATACCGTCCGAAGGCAATCTGCAGCGTGCAGCCGCTGGAGCGGACCGTGTCGCACAGCGGCGCGATCCACTCGGCCGGTTCGAGCGGTCGTTCCTCTCGATAGCGGATGCCGAGTCCGCCGCCGACGTCAATCAGGTCGGGGACGTGACCCGCCCCGCGCGCCTCGCCGATCAGGTCAATGAGGCGCCGCAGACCGGCGACATACGGATCGGTATGGAGAATCTGCGACCCGATGTGCATGGCGACCGCTCCGAGGCGAAGGCGGCTGGAAGCATCGATCACCCGTAACGCATCGTTGAACTGGGCCAGCGGCACGCCGAACTTGAGGCCGCCCTTGCCGGTCGCGATGTACGGGTGCGTCGCGGCGGCAACGTCGGGATTGACGCGAATGCCGACGGTGGCATCCTGTCCGCTCAGCTCGCAGATCAGCGCTATGCGGCGGAGTTCGCCGACCGATTCGGCATTGATGCATCCGATCCGGGCCGCGACCGCCGCGGTCAGTTCCTCGTCGGTCTTTCCCGCACCGCTGAAAACGATCGACTCCGCCGGAAATCCGGCCGCGAGCGCCCGCAACAGTTCTCCGCCGGACACGATGTCGGCGCCAGCCCCGAGCCGCGCAAGAAGACCCAGAACGGCAAGATTGGCATTCGCCTTCACCGCATAGAGAATGCGGTGCGGAACCGGACGCAGCGCCGCGGCAAGCGCCGAATGCCGGCCGCGGATCGCGCGCGCGTCGTACATGTACGTCGGCGTTCCGACGGCCCCGGCGATTTCGCTCAGTGCAACACCGCCCATCGCGAGCTCACCGGAGTCGCCGGAAGCCACGCCGGCGTCCGCGAGCAGATCGGCTAGTACGCCCGCGCCCACACCGCCTCGACCTCTGCCGGCCTCCCCGTCCAGATGCAGGTCTTCGGCGCATCCGGCGATCGGAATTCCGGCATCGGCAGGCACCGGATCGTCGCCTTGGTCACCTGCTTGATCTCGGCCTCGACCGCCGGATCACCGCACCATCCGGCGTAGACGAACCCGCCACCACCCTCGATGTAGTCGATGAACTCCTGCTTCGATTTCGGGTCCCGCAGCGTCCCGGCGTCAAGCCGCGTTTTCGCCGCCACGAACAGCGCCTGCTGCATCGCCTCGAGTTCGCGCCCGATGCGCACCGGGAGATCCGCGATCGAGATCGCTTCCTTGCCACCGGTGCGCCGCGCCAGCATCACGCTCTGCTGAGCGAGGTCCCGCGGACCCACTTCGAGGCGCAACGGCGCGCCGCGCGCCTCCCATTCGTAGTATTTCGCTCCCGGCTTCATCCCGTCACGGAGATCGGTGCGAACGCGAATATCGGCCGCGCGGAGCTCTCGTGCCATCGCCTCGGCCGCGTCGCATACCTGTTGGCGCTCGGCGTCGGATTTCCAGATCGGTACGATCACCACCTGCCACTGCGCCAGCCGCGGCGGGCACACCAGTCCCCGATCGTCGCTGTGCACCATGATCAGGCCGCCGACCAGACGCGTCGACACGCCCCACGAGGTGCTCCAGACGTGGTCGAGGCCTCCGTCGGCGGTCTGGAACTGCACCCCGAACGCCTTGGCGAAGTTCTGGCCGAGATTGTGTGAGGTACCGGCCTGGAGCGCCTTGTTGTCCTGCATCAGCGCTTCGCAGGAATAGGTCCGCAATGCACCGGCAAAGCGCTCCGACAGCGTTTTCGGGCCGGTGACGACCGGCATCGCCATCCACTCTTCCATGAACCGCCGGTAGATGCCGAGAATCAGCAGCGTCTCCGCCTCGGCCTCGGCTTCGGTGGCGTGCGCAGTGTGACCTTCCTGCCACAGGAACTCCGAAGTGCGCAGGAAGAGCCGGGTCCGCAGCTCCCACCGCACCACGTTGGCCCACTGGTTGATCAGGACCGGCAGGTCGCGCCAGCTCTGGATCCACTTCGCGTACATCGAGTAGATGATCGTCTCTGAGGTCGGCCGGATCACCAGCGGCTCGTCGAGTTCCTTACCGCCGCCGCGCGTCACCACCGCGGTCTCCGGTGCGAAGCCTTCGACGTGCTCGGCCTCCCGGGCGAGGTAACTCTGCGGAATGAACAGCGGGAAGTAGGCGTTCTGGTGCCCGCTGTCCTTGAACATCCGGTCGAGCGCCGCCTGCATTTGCTCCCAGATGGCGTAACCGTTGGGACGTATCACCATGCAGCCGCGCACCGGCGAGTAATCCGCCAGCTCGGCCTTCATGATCACATCGTTGTACCAGGCCGAGAAATCCTCGGCTCGCGGGGTGATTGGTTTGGTATCAGCCATGAGAAGCGGGAGAGAAGTGAGAAGCGAGAAGTGAGACGAGTCGGGGAATCAGCTCTTCGCGTGTGACGCTCGATTGCGTCTTGGTGCCGAGATCTTTGAGTTGTACCTCCCCGCGGGCGCGATCGTCGGGGCCGATCACCACGGCGAATCGCGCGCCGCGGCTGGCGGCCAGCGTGAGCTGCTTGCCGACGGCGCTGGCATTGAGTGCGTATTCGACGCGGACGCCGGCATCGCGCAGATCGTGTGCCATCGCCAGGACGGCGGGAACATCGTCCGCGGTGATGCTGGCGGCGAAGACGTCGATCGGCGACGGCGCCGCCGGGTGCAGCCCGCGGTCCTTGAGCAGCTCGCCGAGCACGACATCGCCCATGCTGCTTGCCGACGGCGCTGGCAT
>JBOHRZ010000280.1:0-4163 GCA_050732975.1 Gemmatimonadales bacterium | reverse complement strand
GCACCAGGATCACGTCGTCCCAGGTCGCTTCTCTGCCTGCTGTCCGTGCCGTGCCGGACGCTGCGGCGAGCACGCCTTCGGCCTGCGGGGCGAGGGCGCCCCCCGAAGCCGGAGCCCGGCGCCGCTGAGCCGCGATCAGTTTCTCGAACGACTCGGCGGTGACCCCTGCATCGATCATTGCCGTACGCGCGGCGCCGCTTCCTTCGCGCAACCAGGCGAGAAAGAAGTGCTCCGAGCCGACAAACGGTGAACCCGACGCCGCGGCCGCCTGACCGGCCCGGGCGCGCAGATCGTCGAGCGTGGCAGTCAATCTGGTTCAGTCCAGCGGGCGGGCTTCGTCGATCAGCATGATCGGAATGTCGTCCTCCACCGGGAACACCAGCCGGCACGCGTGGCATACGAGCACCTCCGCAGGATCATGGCGGTATTCCAGGTCACCGTGACACTTGGGACAGACGAGAATCTCGAGCAACTGAGTTGGAACCGGCATGTCGGCGTCCGGGATCGAATGGAACCGGGGTGGGCGCGATCGCGCGCCTCGAATGTAAACAGGGTCTCGATCGTGAGCTGGAGCGGTGGCCGCGGCGTGCGACGAAAAAAGGATGGCGGAGCCGAGGCATACGTCACCTGATATCTGATGGCCCATCTGCTGTCGGCGTTGACACTTACCGATCGCGACTGGCAAGTCAGATCGGCGCTCTGTCCGCGGCACCTTCCTCCGCGTTGGTCCCCGCCCTGTCCCAGCGCCGCGTGGTAGCCGCTATCTCGATCCGTTGACAGCGCTCAACTATTGTCATACTGTACCGATACAGTGATACAGTCCTCGGGAGCCCATGTTCACTGACCTCGATCCCAAGAGTCCCGTGCCGCTGTACCAGCAGATCGCCGTGCGGATCAAGGCCGCGGTGGCGACGGGCGAGGTCCGCGCCGGCGACGTCCTCCCTTCGGTCCGGGATCTGGCCGGGCGGCAGCGCATCAATCCGGCGACGGTCACCCAGGCATACCGGGAGCTCGAGAAGGATGGTTTCGTCGAATGCCGGCAGGGGGCCGGGACCTATGTCCGCAGCGTGCCCAGTGAGGCGCGTGGCCAGGAGCGCACCACCCAGGCGCGGCGGCTGGTTCGCGGTCTCCTCGCCGAGGCGGCACGGACAGGGCTCTCCGCCGAGGAAATTCTCGACGCGGTCAGGAACGAACTGAAGGGAGGAGTCGCATGACGCTGGCGATCGAGGCCGTCGGACTGCGGTACCGGGTAAGCCGTCACTTCGCCATCGAGGATCTCTCGCTGGCGGTACCCGCTGGCGCGCTCTACGGCTTTCTCGGACCGAACGGCTGCGGGAAGACCACGACCATCCGTCTTCTTCTCGGGCGACTGCGCCCGGACGGTGGAACCATCCGCCTGCTGGGCAACGCCATTCCGGCCCAGCTTCCGGCGGCCCTCCGGCGAACCGGAGTGATGCCCGATCGCCCCCATCTGCACCGCTATCTGTCCGTCGGCGAAGCGCTCGACTTTCATCGCGCCTTCTTCGCGGATTGGGATCAGCGATGGGCGGCGGAGCTTCTTGGCGCGTTCCGGCTGCCCACGACCCAGCGCGTCAGCCATCTCTCCAAGGGCGAAACCGCGAAACTGATGCTGCTCCTCGCTCTCTGTCAGCGGCCGGACCTGCTGGTGCTGGACGAACCGATGGACGGGCTCGATCCCGTGGTGCGGCGGGACGTCCTCACCGCCCTGCTGGAGTATGTCTCGCAGCACGGCGCGACCGTGCTGGTGTCGAGTCACCTCGTTCACGAACTGGAACGCTTCTGCGATTGGATCGGCGTGATGGACCAGGGCCGGCTCGTGGTGGAACTCCCGATGGACGAGTACCGCGGCGGCAACAAGCGGCTCCGGCTCGCGGCGGCCTCGGCGATCGCCACCGGCGACGCGCCGTTCACGGTGTTGGCCCGCGAGACCGAAGCCGGTGACCGGGAAACCTGGGTGGTCCGCGGCTGGCAGCCAGCGATGACCGGCTGGTTCGACGCCGCCGGCGTCGCCCTCCGCGGCGTCGAAGACCTCGATCTCGAGGATGGCTTCGTCGAGTTGCTGCGTGCGTTCCGGCGTGACGAACGAAAGGGGGCCTGACGTGCAGAAGGCCGTGCTTCGCATCGAGTGGAAGGCCTGCCGGCATCTGGTGATCGCGCTGGCGGTGGCGGCGTTCGCGCTGCCGATCGTCTCGGTGCGTCTCGACTGGCAGGGCGCCGGAGGAAGCATTCCGTTCTTTCTCACGGAGCTGCAGCTCTGGGGGCTCTTCTATCCCCTGCTGGCCGCGGTAGCGGCGATCATCCTCGCGGCCGCGACCTGGGCCTCGGACCGGCGCGGCCAGCACGTTTATGCCATGCTGCTGCCGGTGCCGCGTTGGCGCTATGTTATCTACAGGTATAGTGCCGGCGTGCTGATGTGCCTTCCCGTCGTCGCCGGTCTGTGGCTCGGCGCGCACGTCGCGATCGCCGGCCTTGATCTTCCGCCGGGGATCCTCACCTATCCGGACGCCCTGGCGCTCAAGTTCGGCCTGTCGCTGCTGCTGCTTTTCGGTTTCGCGTTCGCGATCGCTTCGGCATCGTCGCGTGCCATCGGCATCGGCATCAGGGCGCTGGGTCTCTTTCTCGCCGTGCACATCGCTGTGCTGCTGCTGGCGCCCGGAACCAACCTGCTATGGATGGCCGCCCGCGCGCTGGTCGCCGCCGCGGGGCCATTGTCGCTGCTCGGCGGCCGCTGGATGCTGATCGATGCGTAGCGCGCCACTGCTGGGGCTGCTGGCCTTCTGTGCGGCGCCGCCCCTCGCCGCCCAGCGGGCCGACGCACTGCGCGATTCGGCACTGGCGCTGCGGGCCACGCTCCGCCAACAGTTCGCGGCGGCGCTCGCCACCGACTCGAACACCAGCGCGGTGGCCCGGCACGGAACCCTGGTGGCGATGGCGTCTCGCGGCAACGCGTCCGTCGCCATCGACGCGATGACCCGGCTCGAGACGATCCGCAGCCGGTATTTCGACAGCGCGGCGCCGGCCGCGGCGGGATTCCGGCTGGTCGTCCGCGTCCCGGCCACTCCGAATCCGGCAGGGGGCCCGGGCGGAGCCGGCCAGATCGTCCTTGCCGGGTTGCCGGACACGGGGTCGGCTCCTGTTCGAGTGCTGTTTGCGACCGCGCCGAAGAGCGCTGATGCCATGCTCGATGCCTACGGCGAAGTGATGTTCGCCAGCATCGGGCCACTGGCGATCTGGTTGGAGACACCGGCACCGCTCTCGATCGACCCGCACGAGCGCGCGCACGCTGCGTACTACGCCGTGGCGACCGGAGTCGGCACTGCGCAGCGGCGATGTGCCGGTGGCGACCCGCGGGCGTGCGCCATCGCGCTGCTGATCATCCGCCCGACCCCGTCCGGGAGCGGCGCGGCGTACTCACCGTATCTTCGCACCCAATTTCTTCTCTCCGCCCTCGCGGCAGGCGGTCCCGGCGCCTGGCAACGATTGCGCGCCGCGGTTGATACCGGCGCGTCGGTGGGCGCGGCGATTGGTGCGGCCGCAGGGATGCCGCTCGATTCACTGATCCGCGTCTGGCGGCGGGACCTGTTCGTCAATCGATCGGTCGAGGGGCCGCTCCGCATCGACGGCGTGCTGGCGGGCGTGGTCTGGTGCTGCGTTGCCGTGTTGCTCTCGGTGGGGGGTGCTCGATGGGGGTGATCCTTCGCCGGAGCATCCTCGCGGCGCTGACGGTCGTCGCGGTGCTCCTGCCGCTGCGCCGCCACCGCGCGACGACGTACGCGCCCTCGGCGCCGGCGATCTTCGCGCGGCTTGACGATCTGAGAAATCGCGAAGCGACTGCGGCACTGCTGTGGTCCGCGGCCGACTCGCGTGACAGCGCGCTCGCGGTGTCTGCCGTGGGTGGTGTGCGCTCGGCGCCGACACCCGCCGTTTCCGGTTTCGGCGGCCGGCCCAGCGACGCCGAGTCGCGCGGCCGCGTCACCGCGCTCTGGCGCGCGATCGGCGCTCCGGCATCCGGTGTAGGCGTCGCCATCCTCGGATACAACAGCGGACCATTCCAGACGCGGGTCTACGATGGCGCGGCAATCCGGATGACGTCCGACAGCGCGACCTGCCGGGCGATCGTGCCGTCGTTCCAACGCGGCGAT
>JBOHRZ010000279.1:0-4174 GCA_050732975.1 Gemmatimonadales bacterium | reverse complement strand
ATCCGGTGCCACGCCGCCGCTGACCAGACCGTACGGCGTCGGCAGCCGGTCGAACAGGTCGATCCGGATCCCGGAGGCCGCCTTCTGAAGCGAGTCGGCGGCGTAGAAGCCGGCCGGACCCGACCCCACGATGGCGACGCGCAGTTCCGCGAGCGGAATCACCGTCGGGCGATTTCCACGACGACGCTGTCGATCGCGGAGAGGATGCGCGCGCTTGGCAGGGTGTGATGGTTGGCCATCACCGAGAACACCACGACCCGCCCACCCGGCTGCTCGAGGTAGCCGCTCAAGGTGTTCACCCCGCTGATCGAACCGGTCTTGGCATGCACCTCGCCGGCGGCAATGGTGCCGCCGAAGCGGCCACGGAGTGTGCCGGGCTTTCCGCTCGCCGGCAATCCCGCTTCGATCGCTGCAAAGTCCCGATGAGTCCGGGCCCATCGCAGCAGCTTCGTGAATGCCAGTGGCGAGATGTAATTGTTGCTGGCGAGGCCCGACCCGTCCTGAAGCGAGAACTCGGTGGAATCGATGCCGACTGAATCAATCAGGAATCGGCGCTCGACCCGCCGGCCGGCCTCCCACGAACCGGCCAGGCCGAAGCGGCGGCCCAGTTGCTTCAGCGTCATTTCGGCGAACCAGTTCTGCGATGAGCTGAGGATCGGATAGAGCCAGTCGCGGAACGGCCGCGACGCGACTTCGGCGAGGGGCGGCGTTTCCCGCGCGGCACGGTAGTCGAACGAGTCGACGGTCGAGCGGGTGTCGCCCCGCACCGTAATCCCGGCGGCGGCGAGCTCGCGCCGGAAGGCCAGCGCGGCGAAGCGGTCGGGATCGGTCACCGCCGCCGATTCGGTTCGCGGTGCCGTACCGAGCGGCAGATCGCCCGTCGCGAGGTATCCGGCAGGCGTCTGGAAGATGTCCAGGGTGCGGCGCGATCCGCGCGGTCCGGTTTCGGCGCGGTTGTCGACAAACAGGCCGTCGAACTCCGGCGAGGCGACGAGCGTGGGTGCCGCGCCGACGGAATCGGCGGCGATTTCCCGGAAGTCGATCGCGTTGTCGTTGAACCCGAGACCGGACACCGGCGCCGCATACCACCAGCCGAGGTCGTAGTTCTCCCAGGCTGGATGTATCATGAGCGGTTCGAAGTAGGATCCATCCCCGACGACGCTGCCTGCCACTACGCGGACTCCGGCGGCGCGAAGCTGCCTGGCGAGGTCGTGCAGCTTCGCGGCGGGGTCGTGTTCGCAGACGCCCGGCATCGTGGTGTCGGCGGCGTAGCACCGGTTGGAGAAGGTGGGATCGCCTCGTCCGTAAAGCACCAGATCGCCGGCCACAACGCCGCCAGCGACGGGCCCGGTGGCGTACACGGAGGTGCGCACGGTGAAGTCCGGCCCGAGCAGCGCATTGGCCACGATGCTGACGACCAACTTGGTGTTGCTGGCGGGCATGAAGAGGCGATCGGCGTTGCGGCCGTAGAGCAGATGGCCATCCATGTCGGTGACCGCGACACCCCAGAGCAGGTGTTCGAGGCCGGGGGCATCGAGCCGGCGATCCAGCCGCGCGGCCAGCGACTGCGCCGGTGCCGCGTACGGCAGAAGGGCGACCAGCCAGGCCAGTACGACGCTACGCATAGGCGATCCGCGGATCGGCCGCTGCATAGCAGAGATCGGCGACCAGGTTCACGATGACGAACACCAGAGCCAGAAAGAGAATACTTCCCTGGATCGCCGGAAGGTCGCGTTTGTCGATCGCGGTCAGCACATAGCGTCCGACGCCGGGCCACGAAAAGATCGTCTCGGTGAGAATCGACCCGGTGAGATAGGCGCCGAAGTCGAGCCCGATCACCGTGATGATCGGCAGCAGCGCATTGCCGAGTGCGTGACGCCAGACGACCTGTCGCGGGGCAATTCCCTTGGCGCGAGCGGTTCGCGCCATGTCGCTGGCAAGCGCCTCGCGCACCGTAGCACGGGTCATTCGCGCCAGCACCGCGATCGACCGCATCCCGAGGGTGACGGCGGGGAGGATCAGGAACAGGAGACCGCCATACCCCGACGGCGGCAGCCAGCGCAGCGTTACGGCGAAGAGCAGGATCAGCAGCAGCCCGACCCAGTAGACCGGAAAGGAAATGCCGGCGTAGGCGCCCAGGGTGGCGATCCGGTCGGCGAACGACCCCGGACGCGTGGCTCCCAGCACCCCGACCAGCAGCCCGAGAGTAATCGCCAGGGCCATCGCCGACGACGCCAGCTCCAGCGTGGCGGGGAAGCGATGCAGCAGCTCGCGTCCGATCGGCCGGTCGGTGACATAGCTGGTGCCCAGATCGCCGCGGGCGACATCGGCGACGTAACGGGCGAACCGAACCGGGAGCGGATCGTCGAGGTGCAGGTGGGCGCGGACTCGCGCCACAGTGGCGCTGTCGGCCCGTTCGCCGACGATCGCGGCCACCGGGTCGCCGGGCGCCATGTAGATGACCGCGAAGGTGACCGCCAGCACGCCCAAGAGCGTCGGCACCAGGAGAAGCAGGCGGAGCGCGAGGTACCGGATCATCGATCCACGGTCACGGTGGTCCACCGCTGCCCGTTGAACACCAGCGGGATCCGCCAGCCGTGCACGTCCGGACGTTCCGCCCAGACGTCGGTCGGAAACCAGAGAAAGATCCACGGCGCGAGGTCGAACACCCGGGCGTCGATGCTGCGAAGGAGGCGGCCTTTGGCAATCGAGTCGGTCGTGGTGCGCGCCAGCACGATGAGCGAGTCGAGGTTCCGGTCGCTGACGAAAGCGTAATTGCCGCCGATGCCGGCGTTAGTCGAATGAAACAGCGGGTAGGTGAAATTCTCGCCGTCGGGGTAGTCGGCATACCAGTCGGCGAGGAAGAGATCGACGTCGCCGCGGCGGGCGGCGGCCCGACCGGTCGCGGCGTCGCGCTCGACGATCTCGACGGTGACACCGACCCGGGCGAGATCGGCCTGGATTGCCTGGGCGATGCGGGCGAATTCCGCGCGGGGCGACCGCCAGAGCTGCAAGTGCAGGCCGGAAGCGTGACCGGCCGCTGCGAGCAGGCGTCGCGCCAGGGCCGGATCGTATCCGTAGCGCGCGCGGGTCGAGTCGTAGCCGTCGAGACCCGGCGGAATGCTGCCGGCGGCGAGCACGCCTCGATTGTGCATCACGTTGGCGAGGATCGCCGGAACATTGATGGCGTGGTTGAGCGCCTGTCGCACCCGCACATCGGCGAGCGGACCACGCCGGGTGTTGATGGCCACGTACCAGTCGCGCATCGCGGTGCGACGTTGCAGTTCGGCGCCGTGGTCCCGCTCCCAGCGCGCGGTTTCGCCGCCGGGGACTTCCACAACGGAGAGCCGGCCGGATTCGTACTCGGCGGCCTGGGTGAAGACCTCGGGAATGATCCGCACCCGGAGCGTGTCGCTCCTGGCGATGCCTCCCCACCAGTGCGGATTGCGCGCGAAGACCAGCAGGTCGTCGTGCGACCACGACACCAGCGACCACGGTCCGCTGCCGAGGGGGGACTCGCCGAAACCGGCCGGCACCGGCACGGGGACGATGGCGGCTACCGGCATCGCCAGCAGCTTGGGGAAGATGTTGAGCGGAGCGGTGAGCGTGAACGTGATGGTGGAGTCATCGACGATGCGAAGGCCGCGCAAATCGGCCGCCGCCGAATCGATCACCGCGCCGGCGCCGTCGATTGGTTGCAGCGGCCAGACCCGCCCGCCTTCTTTGCCCATCTGCAGGGCGCGGATGATCGAGGCGCGGATCGCCCGGGCATCCACCGGACGGCCGTCCTGGAAGGTTACATGGGGTCGCAACCGGAACGTCCACGTGATGCCGTCGGCAGACGGCGTCCACGACGTCGCCAATCCCGGGACGAGGTGGCCATCGGGGTCGAACTCGGTCAGGTTGTCGAAGAGGAGTGTGACCGCTTCGCCGGTCGGGACGTCAGTGGACAGGGCGGGGTCGAGCGAGCGCGGATCGCTGTTCCAGTAATAGGTGAGGCCCTTGGGAATGCCGCTGCCGCAGGCTGAGAGGAGCAGGGTCACTACCAGGATGGGGCAACGCATCAGGCTCCGGCGGGCGGCGGCAGGTTGGCGTAACCCCTTCAAGAAACCAGATTTAGGTGATGTGGTCAATCAGGACGCCCGGACGAACACCAAATCGCGCCGCTCTGGGG
>JBOHRZ010000278.1:0-4178 GCA_050732975.1 Gemmatimonadales bacterium | reverse complement strand
TGGATGGCCGGAGGCCCAGCGGCGAGCGCCGCGAGCGGATATGATGGCCGAAGTCAGCAAAGTGAGAAGTGAGAAGTGAGAAGTGAGAAGTGAGAAGTGAGAAGTGAGAAGTGACAAACCTAGCGCCGCCGCCGGCTCGCGCGCTGATTCCACGTCATGATCGACCTGGCGAACGCGCTGCGGCTGGTGCTGGTCACCGACGACGACCTCCTCGCCGGGCGCGATATCGTCGAGGTGTGCCGGGCAGCGGTGCGAGGTGGGGTCACCGCCGTCGAACTCCGCCTCAAGCGCGCGGCCGATCGCGATCTCGTTGCCGCGGCCGGGCGGTTGGTGCAGGCGCTGCCGGTGCCCGTGCTGGTGAACGACCGCCTCGATGTCGCGCTCGCTGCCGGCGCGGCCGGAGTCCATCTCGGCGCTGATGATCTGCCGCCGGACCTTGCCCGGCGCATCGCTCCCGCGGGTTTCATCATCGGCGCTTCGGTCGGGCTCGACCTGGAGGTCGCCCGCGGCGCGTCAGCCGACTACTGGGGCATCGGCCCGCTGCGCTCCACTACGACCAAGCACGATGCCGGCGCCCCGATCGGCATCGACGGCGCCATGCGCCTGTTGCGGCGTGCGGATGGCAGACCATGCCTGTTGATCGGCGGTGTCACCCCGGCGGACGTGAAGCCGGCGCTCGACGCCGGCTTCGCCGGCGTTGCGGTGGTGCGGGGAATCCTCGGCGCCGCCGATGTCGAAGCAGCGGCGCGGGCGTATGCGGCATGACTGCGGCCGCGATCAGAGGACGTGCGTGTAGACCAGGAGGTAGACAATCCCCGTCAGCGCGCTGACCCCGCCGACGATCGTCCAGAAGAGTCCTCTCGCCGGCTTCGCGGCGACGCTGATCTCGTCGCCCGCCTCGACGTTGAGCTGGTCGAGGGTCATTCCCGAATGCAGCGCCTGCCGGAACTGCTCGCCGTCGACCACCACGCGGTCGCCGCGTTTGATGACCGACTTGTCCTCCCGCATGTTGTTCTGCACCCCGCCGGCGCTCTGCATCAGGACATCACTCAGCAGCGCTGTCGCCGGCGCCTGTACGAAGCCCGGCTTCGCCACCGCGCCGAAGATCGACACCCGGATCGCCGACGTGGTCTTCACGACCGGGTCGCGGATGAACACCTTGAGCTGCCGGGTGATGTAATTCTGCAATTCGGACCGCAGGATGCCCTTGACCGAGATCTCCTCGCCGCCCACGATCGTGATGGTGCGATCGGGACTTACCTGATACAGTGCCGACACCCCGGGTTCGCCGAGCACTTGGATGCTGATGATGTCTCCGGTGTGAAAGTCCCCATCCACCAGTCGCTCACGAATCACGTCGGCCTCGGACCGCTTGGCCGCCTTGAGCGCTGAACTGTACGCCGGTGAGCCGATCAGCCGCTCCATGGTATCGAGACTGGCCTGCAAGGCGGCGCGAGTAACCATCGACCGCTCGGGGTTGACCAGCGCGGTGGTGATGGTGGTGGTGGTGGTGTCTTGCGCCGTGGCGCGCCTTGCCGGGTATACCATGAACAAGGCGCCCACAAGAACATGGGCGAAACGGATCCTCACATCGGTCTCCAGAGAAAGTCAGCCAGTGAAGCCTGCCTGAACCTGCGCACAACCCGTGCTCAGCGCCCGGCGACCGGCTGCCATGGCCCAAGCTTCTGCCGCCATTGGGCTTGGAGCAAGATATCGGCCAATGGTGTTGCGTCGGAGCCACTTGAATGTGGCGCCATGCCACACTGGTGGTGCGGAATGGCCACCATTCTGGCTCGGCAATGAGGCAACTTCCAGCCCATCCAGAGCTTAGTCCATCGGCGGCAGGGACATTGCACCACGCCGGGAACGGAAGCCGGTTCGAACCCTGTCCGCGGTGATGGCTTCTCGCAGTAAGTCATTGTGACAATGCGTCTTGCCCCATTCGAACCGGCGGGAGGAAGTGGTCTCCATATGCCGGGAAGTTGTGGTGCGATGTCACGCGAATGTTGCGCAGATGCAGCGGTTCTGCACCGGTCCTACGGTCCGAGGTAAGCGTGCCCAGAGACGATAGTGCTCAGCCCGCCGATAGTCCCATGGTACTGATCGCGAACGACCAGGAATGGACCGCTCGAGCGATCGAAAGCATTCTGGTCGACTCCGGGTTGCGGGTGTTGCGGACCTTCACCGCCAGTGAAACCATGCGCGCCGCCGGCGAGGCTGACCCGGACCTCGTCATCCTCGACAATCAACTTCCGGATTTTTCCGGGATCGAAGTCTGCCGGAAGCTGCGCGCCGACCCGCGCTTCGGGCCGGGGCTTCCGATCATCATCACCACGGCAGGTCCCTCGGGGCGTCCGCAGCGGATCGCCGCGTATGACGCCGGTGCCTGGGAGTTCTACGGTCAGCCCCTCGACGCCGAGGCGCTGCTCCACAAGCTGCGCACCTACATCGCCTCGTACCGCGAACTGCGGCGGATTCGCGGCGATGCCCTTATCGACAGCGATACCGGCCTCTACAGCCGCCGGGGATTGGTGCGGCGCGCCGGCGAACTGCTCGGCGACGCCCGCCGCTCGTCGCGCGCGGTGGCCTGCGTCCGCTGGACGCTTCCCGCCAATCTCGACGCCGACACGCTGCAGAAGAGCGCCCAGGTCTTCAGGCAGCAGGGTCGAACCGCCGACGCCCACGGCCGGCTCGGCGACAACGAATTCGCCACCGTCGCTCCCGATACCGGCAGCACGGGCGCCAACCGCCTCGGCTCACGCTTCCGCGACCTGATCTGTGAAGTTGGTGGCATGACCGCCGACGCCGTCCGCGTCAGCGTGATCGCCCTGGACGACACCAGCGAGATCTCAACTGACGGCGAGCAACTCCTCGAAAGACTGAGCGCCGCCGTCGCGGCGTAGAAGTGAGAAGTGAGAAGTGAGAAGGGGAAACCCGACTGTCGAGATCAAGCTCGCAGTCGGGTTTTCCCTTCTCACCTCTCACTTCTCACTTCTCACCTCTCACTTCTCACTGCCTACTTCGTATCCAGCACCGCCGGCAGCTTGCCTGGCTCTTCGCCTTCCTCGACGGTTCCGTATCCATAGCTGTAGCTGTAGTACTTGTACTCGTGCATCGTGGCGCGGACGTCGTTGAGGATCGCGCCGACCAGGCGGATCGGGAGCTGGTCGACGATCTGCAGCTTGGTCTCGGCCAGGTCGCGCTCGGTCGCGCCGGCGCGCACCACCAGCACCATGTTGCCGGTAATGGTCGACAGCACGAACGGGTCGATGCCGGCGCCCAGGGGCGGTGAATCGATGATGATCACCTCGAACTGGTCGCGCAGCCGGTTGACCAGTTCGCGCATCTTCGCCGAGCCGAGCAATTCGGGCGCGTTGCGCTTGCGGCTCCCGGCGGTGATCAGCCGCAACTGCGGGTGCGACGTCATCCGGATCAGCGATGCCTGCGGCAGCTCGTCGCTGAGGTAATCGAGCAGTCCGGGACGGCGCTCCAGACCGAAGGTGCGGTGCAGCTCGCCGCGACGGGTATCGCCGTCGACCAGCAGCGTCTTGTATCCCGCTTCGGCAAACGACAACGCCAGGTTCGACGCGATCAGCGACTTGCCGTCCGACGGCGCCGGGCTCGCAATGGTGAGCACGACCCGGTCGCTACCCACCGTGTGCGACAGGTTGAGCCGGACCGTGCGGAAGGCCTCGATTACCTGCGCCGCCTCTTCCGGAGTCGGCGTTTCGCCCTTGGCGCGCTTGATTTCCGGGATCACGCCGAGGATGGTGAGGCCCAGTCCGCCGGTAATCTGGTCGGCGTAGCGCACCCTGTTGTCGGTGATGTCGAACAGCAGCACCAGGCCGAGGCCCGCTCCCAGGCCGAGGACCACGCCCAGCGCTACGATCACGAAGCGCCGGTTCTTGGTGGCCTTGAGCGGTGCCACCGCGAGATCCATGATGCTGATGTCGGGAATGGCGCTCGCCTCGATCAGTCGCGCCGCCGTGTAGCGCTGCGTCAGCGCGTCGAGAATCTTCGCCTCGGTGTCCTCATCGCGGCGCAGCCGGTCTTCTTCCGTGCTGCGCACCGGAATCTGCTGCAGCTCCTGCTTGCTGGCGGTGATCGCCGAGTCGGACGAGGCAATCTGGGTGTCGAGATTCCTGAGCAGGACGGTCGCGTATTCCGGAATGGTGTGC
>JBOHRZ010000277.1:0-4185 GCA_050732975.1 Gemmatimonadales bacterium | reverse complement strand
CGTCAAGGCCGACCGCCGCCGCGTGGCGCTGGCGGGACAGCGCCTGTCACAACTGGTGGTGCCGCGAACCCTGTCGCGCGGGCTCGCCGCGGCGCTTGGCCATCTGGAGGACGCAACGCCGGCCGCCGCGGTAGTTGCCCTCACGCAGCTCGTCGCGCCAGCCCGTGAGACGCTCGGCGACGACGCCGGCGACGCCGTCGCCGCCGCGGCCCACACGATACGAGAGCGAGGAGAGCGGGGAGAGCGAGGAGACTGAGGCGTCGCCTTCGTCGCCTCGCTTTCCCTGCTCTCCTTGCTCTCCTCGCTCTCCCTGCTACGGCTTGCCCTTCCTCGCCGCAGAGTCGCTGGCCCCGGCGATCGTGATCTGCGACCCGGCGCTCCCATTGGGGCTCACCGTGATCCACAGTGACGGACCGTCCTGCTCCGCGTAGAACTGCGTACCGCCGCCCTTGCTCCGTTCGTTGACCAGCCGGAACGGATCGCGCGACAGCAGGTTCCGGTAGTAATTCGCCACCGAATCGGGCGGATCCGACGACACGATCACGAACTGGATAGCATCAACGCCGCCTTCACGCACCAGCGGTTGCGCGTGGGGCGGCAGGGGAATGTTGGGGAGGACCTGGCCGAGCATCGGCTCCTTGGGCGGACTCCGATGACAGGCGGCTGTGGAGACCAGCGCCAGCAGGCAGGCGGCGAACCGGATTCGCATGCGGGGAAGATAGTTGAGCATTGCCGCCCGTTCCCGCCCCGCGGCTGCGGTGCCCCGCGCCATGGAGCTATTTTTCGCCCATGGCCGGGCACAGCAAGTGGAAGCAGATCAAGCGGAAGAAGGCCGTCACCGACTCGCGGCGCGCGTCGGCGTGGACCAAGCTGATCCGCGAAATCACCGTGGCCGCCAAGGCCGGCGGCGGCGACATCGGCGGCAATGCCCGGCTCCGCAAGGCGGTCGACGATGCCAAGGCCGCCAACATGCCCAACGACAACATCGAACGGGCGATCAAGAAGGGCACCGGCGAACTCGCTGGCGCCAGCTACGAGGAAGTCACCTACGAGGGGTATGGACCGGGCGGCACCGCGATTCTGGTGGAGGGATCGACCGACAACGCCAATCGAACCGTGGCGGAGATCCGCCACGCCTTCTCCCGCAACTTCGGCAACCTTGGCGCCACCAACTCGGTGGCCTGGATGTTCGACCGCGAGGGACAGATCATCGTCCCCGCGACTGTCAGCGAAGAAAAGGCGATGGAGGATGCGCTCGACGCCGGCGCCACCGACTTCTCCGCTGATGGCGATCTCTTCGTGATCACCACCGAGCCGAATTCGTTTCACGCGGTGATCGACGCGCTCACGGCGCGTGGCTATCACCCGGAATCGTCGGAGATCGCCATGGTGCCGCAGAATCTCGTCAAGCTCGACACCGCCGACGCACAGAAGCTGCTGCGCCTGATCGACGCGCTCGAAGAACTCGACGACGTCTCCAAGGTGTTCACCAATCTCGACGTCGACGCGGTTGACCTGGAGGAGGCCCGGGCCTGAGGCCGAACGGCACGCTCACGGTACTGGGCATCGATCCCGGAACGACCGTGCTGGGATACGGAGTGGTGACCGCGGGCGGCGCAGCCCGCGGCACGGCCCGCCTGGTCGAATGCGGCGTGGTCCGCACCCGCAACGGCGCGTCGCTGCCGGCCCGCCTCGCCGTCCTCTTCGACGGAATCAGCGAACTGCTTGACCGCCACGATCCCGACGCCGTCGCGGTGGAGGGTCTCTTCCATGGCCGCAACGCCCGCAGCGCCCTGGTGCTGGGCCACGCCCGCGGCGTGGTGCTGCTCGCCGCCGAACGCTCGGGTCGAACTATCGTCGAGATTTCGCCCGCCGAGGTCAAGCGCGCCGTTACCGGCACCGGCGGCGCCAGCAAGCCGCAGGTCGGAGCGATGGTGATGCGCCTGCTGCGGCTCACCACTCCGCCCCGCCCCGCCGACGCCGCCGACGGCGTCGCCATCGCGCTCACGCACCTGCTGCGCATGGCACCGCGCACCCGCCTCGCGCCACCGCGATGATCGCTTCAATCCGCGGCAGGCTGGTGCTTCGCGATCCCACCGGAATCGTGATCGACACTGCGGCCGGCATCGGATATCTCATCGAGGTGCCGCTCGGCGTCTTCGAGCGGCTGCCGGTGGTGGGAGCCGAGGTGTCACTGCACACCGAGCTGGTGGTGCGGGAGGAATCCTGGGCGCTGTACGGTTTCGACGGCGTCACCGAACGTGCCGTCTTCCGCCGCCTCATGGCCGCGTCGGGCGTGGGTCCCCGCCTGGCGCTGGCCATTCTTTCGGCGCTTGGCCCCGACCGCACCGTGCGCGCCGTTCGTGATCGCGATCTCGCCGCGCTGTCGACGGTCTCCGGCATCGGTCGCAAGAAGGCGGAACGGATCGCCATTGAACTCGGCGACCGGCTCGACGACCTTCCCGCCGCGGAAGCGGTCCCGGTTCCGTCGGCCGATGCGGTACGCGCCCTGGTCAAGCTCGGGTACCCCGCGGCGTCGGCCGAAGCCGCGGTCCGGGTCGCTATCGACCAGGGGGCCGACTTCGACACCGCCGTGCTGGTGCGGCGGGCACTCTCCGAACTGGCACGGAAATGAAACCGATCACGGCAGAATGGATCTGTACCCGTTGCGGCGTCACCAATCGGAAACTGGTCGACGACGCCGACCACGAAACCGAAGATCGCTGCGTGCACTGCGGGCTCAAGCATCGCGTCCGCCGGGATGAACGCCCGGTGCGCTGGCGGGCCGACGCGGCGTGAGCCGCAACGTGGAGATCACCACCCCCGCGGCGCTTCCCGACGAAACGGGCAGCGATGCGGCGCTGCGCCCGTCGCGACTCGACGAGTTCATCGGGCAGGAGCAGGTGCGCGCCTCGCTGCAGATCGCCATCGACGCGGCGAAGAAGCGCGGCGAGCCGCTCGACCACATCCTGTTCTTCGGCCCGCCCGGCCTGGGCAAGACCACGCTGGCCATGCTGATGGCGCGGGAGATGGGCGTACAGTGCCGCACCACCAGCGGCCCGGTGCTGGAACGCCCGGGCGACCTGGTCGGCATGCTCACCGGGCTGGGCCCCGGCGACATCCTGTTCATCGATGAGGTGCACCGGCTGCGGCCGCAACTGGAGGAGTTCCTCTACCCGGCGATGGAGGACTTTCACGTTGATGTCCGGCTCGGCGATGGCGCCCAGGCGCAGACGCTGCCGATGGACATCGAACGGTTCACACTGGTCGGTGCCACGACCCGATTCGGACTGCTCACGCCGCCGATGCGAGCCCGCTTCGGCATGGTGGAGCGGCTGTCGTTCTATCCGCCCGAAGACCTGGCCGCGATCGTCACCCGCTCGGCCAAAGTGCTCAACGTGCCGATCGATGTCGCCGGCGCTGCCGAGATCGCCCGCCGTGCCCGTGGCACACCGCGGGTCGCCAATCGCCTGCTGCGGCGGGTACGCGACTTCGCCGAAGTGCGCGCCCAGGGCCGCGTCACCGCCGAGGTCGCCATCGCGGCGATGCAGCGGCTCAACGTCGACGAGTTCGGTCTCGACGATATGGACGCGCGGATCCTCGCCACCATCATCGAAAAGTTCGACGGCGGTCCCGTCGGCCTCGCCACCATCGCCGCGTCGCTCGGTGAAGACTCTGCCACACTGGAAGAGGTCTACGAGCCGTACCTGATGCAGCAGGGATTCCTCGAACGCACTGCGCGCGGACGGGTCGCGACCGGCAACGCCTACCGCCGGCTGGGACTCACTCCGTTGCGGCGCCACTCCGGGCAGGCCTCGCTTCTCGATGAGTGAGCGGCGCTGGACGGCCGCGGACTTCGACTACCCGCTCCCGCACGACCTGATCGCCCAGTTCCCGTCATCGGTTCGCGGCGAATCGCGGCTGCTGGCGGTGGAAAGCGACCGAGATCCTTCGACTGCGCGCGACCTCCGGTCGCGCTCCGCTCAGGATGACGACGTCTTCCGCGATCTCCGGTTTTGCGACCTCGCCGGAATGATTCCGCCCGGTGACCTGCTGGTGCTCAATGCCACGCGCGTGCGTCACGCCAGGCTCATCGGGCGACGGCCGAATGGGGCGCCCGCCGAGGTATTGCTGGTGCATCCCGCCAGCGGCGATGAATGGATCGCGCTCGGTTCGCCGGGACGC
>JBOHRZ010000276.1:0-4189 GCA_050732975.1 Gemmatimonadales bacterium | reverse complement strand
CTGCACCACAATATCAGGGGAATCGAGAAGAAACCCCTGCCGTATCTACTGTGCATGATGAACCTACTTCTGCACGATGTTGATGCGCCACGGGTCGTGCATGACAACGCACTGACACGCATGCGAAACGAGACGAGTCCGAAGTACCGCGTGGATGCCATTCTGACCAATCCACCATTCGGCGGCGAGGAGGAAGAGTCCGTCGTCAAGCGGTTCCCGAAAGGATACGCAACCCGCGAGACCGCCTGGCTCTTTCTGTACTCCGTGATCGAGCGCCTCAAGCCGGGTGGGCGGTGCGCCATCGTCCTGCCGAACGGCTCGCTGTTCGATACCCGGAAGAGCGCAGCCCTGATCAAGGAGAAGCTGATGAAGGAGTGCGACCTGCACACCATCGTCAGGCTTCCGCAGGGCGTCTTCGCACCGTATACGCAGATCCCGGCGAATCTGCTGTTCTTCGAGAAGACCGGTCCCACTAAGGAAACCTGGTTCTACGAGATCCCGCTCCCTGCTGGCCGCCGCGGCTACACCAAAACCAAGCCGATGCTGTACGAAGAGTTCACCGACTGTATTGGGTGGTGGGGCGACGAGGACCGCAAGGGACGCGAGACAAATGAGCGCGCCTGGAAGGTGGACGCCAAGGAGATCAAGATTGGCGGTCACAACCTCGACCTGGCGAACCCGCACAAGGGGAACGACCTGACTCACCGGCCTCCAGATGAGCTCGTGGACGTGCTGATCAAGACGGAGAAGGAGATTCTCGGACTACTGGACGAGATCAAGGTTGAGCTGGAATGCGACATATGAGCGAATACCCGGAGCGCCGCCTTGGCGACGTGATCCGCCTCGATATTGATGAAGTCTCCGTTTTCCCTAACTCCACTTATGAAATCGCCGGAGTTTACTCATTCGGCCGAGGACTCTTCTCGCGCGGCCCAATTCAGGGGACCCAGACCAGCTACGCAAAGCTACACCGCCTGCACAATAACAGCATTGTACTCAGCAGACTCAAGGCATTCGAAGGAGCAATCAGTCTCGTCAACAAGGAGTTCGACAGCTCCTTTCTCTCACCTGAGTTTCCCACTTTCTCTGCTTTAGTCGATACTGACAGTCGATACATCGGCTTCCTCTGTCAATGGCCGGAATTCTGGAAATCCCTAAGCAAGGGGTCGAAAGGGCTTGGAGCTCGCCGCGAACGAGTAAGTGTCGAACGACTTCTTGAAATCAAGGCACCCCTTCCCGATCTCGTCGAACAGCGACGCATCGCGGATAGGCTCGACGCACTACTCGCGCGGGTGGAGCTCGTGCAGGAACTCCGCGCCAGCTTTTCCCATCTGCAAGGCAGCCTCAACGAGTCGCTCGTCAGCAGAATCTCGACAGAAGCGGTCGAGACAACCCAGTTGGGTGACCTACTCACCTTCGAACGTACCCCAATCACCATCGACGCCGACACCACATACAGAACCATTGGCGTGCGTTCCTTCGGAAAAGGGTTGATCCACCATACGCCCACCAAAGGTGACGACCTCAGCAAGCTCAACTACTTCCAGTTCCGTGCAGGGGCGCTCGCGCTTAGCAACCTCATGGCCTGGGAAGGCGGCGTCACTGTGACCTGTCGAGAGGACACCCGGTACATCGCCTCGAACCGTTTCCTGTTCTACCTGCCGACCGACGACCGCGTTAACGTGAGCTATTTACGCCACTTCCTCCTCAGCCGACGAGGCCAGGCGCTCATCGCCTCCGCCTGCTCGGCCGGCGCGGAACGGAACCGCACGCTCGGCCGCAAGCGGTTCGAAGCACTAACGATTCCCCTACCGCCACGCGCCGAGCAGGACAGGGTCGCCCGAATTCTCGACTCGCTTGTCGAACGTGTAGGAAAGGTACACGCCGACTCTGCGCTGGACGCTCTGCGGCCGTCGATCCTGAACGCCGCGTTCACGGGTCAGCTGTAACCCGCCGCCAGGCGTCGTCGGTCACCACCACGTGGTCCAGGAACCTGAGCCCGACCGTCTCGGCGGCCTCCCGCAAGCGACCAGTCACTCGACGATCGGGGGTGCTCGGGGTGGGGTCGCCGGAAGGGTGATTGTGGGCGACGGCGAATGACGCACCGCCTGTAGCGAGGACCGCGCCGAGGACGTCGCGTACGGGGACAAGGCTGCGGTCCGTCCCGCCCTCGGTCAAGCGGAGCCTTCGCAGCACCCCGCCTGTCTTGTCGCAGACAACGACCACGACCCGCTCGTGTCTGAGCCCCCGCAGCAGGGGCGCGGCACAAGCGGCGATGTCACCTGTTGCCACAATCCTGCGGCGTGTGGGTTGCTCATCCGCCAGTGCGCGTCGAGCGAGCTGGAACGCGGCAGCCACCCTGGCCGCCTTCGCCGGGCCGACGCCGAGCAGGCCAACCAGCTCGTGCGGCGCCGCCTGCGCCAGCCGACGCAAACCGCCCTGGCGCGCAATCAGTTGAGCTGCCAGCTCCACTGCGTCCAGCCCGCGCGCTCCCGAACCCAGCAGGAGCGCAAGCAGTTCACGGTCCGCCAGCGCCTCCGAGCCCCGTTCCAGCAGTCGTTCGCGAGGGCGATCGCCCACCGGCAGGTCCTTGACTCGCATCTCCGCCTCCCCCAGTCGCGCAGTCTCAGTCGGCCGAGTCCCGGTCGACCGGTTCCCCGTCGTCGCCCGATACCTCGGCTTCCTCGCTGAAGGGCGCGTAGTCCGAGCCCGTTGCTCCGGTCGGGCCGATCAGGTCCATAAGTCGCTCATGGAGCAGGCGCGAGCGGATCTCCAGAAAGGCTTCGTAGTCGTCCCGGCGAGCAGCTTCGTACGCCGCGTCGTTGACCAGGCTCCGCACCAAGCGTTCGCGAATCACGTCCTCCCCGTCGGTGTCACACATGTCCTTCAAGTACACCGACGGCGGCTGGTCACTCACGAAGATATTTGACACCGAGGTCAGCATGATCAGATTCGCACAGACATTGGCGCGCGCGCTGCTCACGCCCCTGGCTTTCAGGAACGACTTGGGGAAGAAGTGGTGGAACTCCTTGTCGTTCTGCCACGACAGGGCACGATCTGTGTCGATGCGCTGCCCATTGCGCAGGTCGACTGGATCGGCACCCGCGAGCAGCAGCCCCAGGAGCTTCGAGGGTGCGTTGGTCGTACGGAACTGGCTGCGCCGCCACAGCACATCGCGCGGCAGACCCGTGCTCACGTCGATCTCGGCCGCCCCGTCGGCGAACACCTGCACGGCATCCCGGTCATCGGCCATCTGCCGGGCGTTCCATCCCTTGAAGTACTCGCCGCTCGCCGTCAGCCAGAACCAACGCTTGATCGCCTCGTGCTGTGCGGATGTCGGCTTAGTCACCTGGCGGAAGATGTCCACGAGCACTGCGAACTGGTTCAAGTACGGCAGGGCGCTGGCTCGCGGGGTGCCGATCTCGGTGGTGAGGAAGTCCACAGCCCGCCTCGCCGCCTCGGCAGCTTCGGCCACCGCGATCTGGAGTGCCTCTGGCGACAGCTCACGCAGGCGCTGCATGTCCTCCCGCGCGAAACCGAAACCGGCGGAGGCCGCGATCGTCCGGAGCAAGGTCTTGGAATCGACCCTGCCGTATTTCTTGCGGTCCAGCACCGTGAGCAGAGTGTCGATCTCGTCCTGCAGGTCGAACTCCGGTGTCCAGGTGGCCGCTCTGATCAGATCCACGACCGTGAGAGGGGTATGCGTGCTGTTGATCCGCTCGAAGACCTTGGCGACCTCGCCAACGGCCATGCCGCGGAGTGTCACCACCGCGATCTGGTAGTTCGTGAAACGGTCGAACAAGGTCTTCGCTCGGGTGACGAGGTCCGAGTCGGGGATCTGTGCCACCCGCCCGAAGAACTCCGACGGCTCGGAAAGCCCGCGCGTAGGCATGACGTGCGCCGGCGGATCGTCAAACGTCGTAACGTGGCGGAACTCCTGCCGCTCCAGGTCATAGACGATGTTCCACTTGCTCTCGGGATCACTGTCCGGCCGCCAGTACAACGCCCCGCAGATACTCGCGAGGCGCTGCTGCCCATCAAGGATGTAGTTCACCGGATATCCATGGCGCTGCGGTTCGACATCCAGCCCGGCGACCGTGCGCTCGCTGGCGAGCTGCTCGCTGCTCTGCCAGAGCAGCACGCTGCCGATGGGATAGTTCCGGGATACTGAGTCCAGCAGGTCCAGCGT
>JBOHRZ010000275.1:0-4202 GCA_050732975.1 Gemmatimonadales bacterium | reverse complement strand
GTGCTGATGGGCCGCTATCCGCATTACGCCAGCGTTCCGGCGAAGCGTGATCGCGATATCGTGGCCGAGGCGCTGGCCCTCGTCGGCATGACCGAGCGGCGACGCCAGGCGTACTCGACGCTCTCCGGCGGTGAGCAGCAGAAGACACAACTGGCGCGGGTGCTGGCGCAGATCTGGCGCGGCGACGCTGACGCAGGCCCGAAGTGCCTCTTTCTCGACGAACCGACCGCCTCGCTCGACGTGCACTACCAGATCCACCTTCTCGATGTGGCCCGCAGCCTGCTGGGCGACGGATGTACGGTGGTTGCGGTGCTCCACGATCTCAACACCGCGTTCCGGTACGGCGACGCCTTCGTGCTGCTCGATGGCGGCCGGATAGCAGCCGTCACCGATTCGGCCCGCGCGATCTCCCGCGAACTCATCGAGCAGGTCTTCCGGGTCCGGGCTCATGCCGTGAGTGATCCAGTGGCGGAGCGGACACTGTGGGAGTTCTCGCTCTAGCCGGCGGGGTGGGCGACGCGATGGATACGCACCGGGCACCCGATGGCAGGTTCCAGAATCCCTGGCCCGACAGCGAGCCGCGGGGATTTCGCGACGTGTTGCGATGGGTTCGCGAGCGCCGGGGCCAGCCGCGCGCCCCGTCACCGCTCCGCGGGAGTTTTCCCACTTCGTCGCCGGCCATGGCTACTCCGCGCGCCAAGGCAGAGGAACTGATCGCGACCTGGATCGGGCACTCCACCGTGCTGGTGCAGATTGGCGCGATGAACGTGCTCACCGACCCGATGTTCAGCCAGCGGGCCTTTCCGGCACAGTGGATGGGACCGCGTCGTGTGATGGATCCCGCGATCGCCATCGACGCTCTCCCGTCCATCGATGTCGTGACCATTTCGCACAACCATTACGATCATCTCGACGTGAACAGCGTGAAGCGGATCGCCCGGGTGCACCCTGGCGCAACCTGGATCGTGCCGCTCGGCGTGAGGCGGTACATCCGTAGCTGGGGCGCGCGTGAGATCATCGAACTCGACTGGTGGCAGAGCGCGACCGTAGGCCCGCTTCGCGTCACCGCGACGCCCGCGCGCCATTTCAGCAACCGCCGCCTCGGCGACCGGAACCGTTCGCTGTGGTGTGGCTTTGTATTCGAGTTGGGACCACGGCGGGCATATTTCGCCGGCGACACGGCGTACCACCCGGCCTTCGCCGAGATAGCCGCCCGGTGCGGACCGTTCGACCTGGCGATGATCCCGATCGGTGCCTACGACCCTCGCTGGTTCATGCACGTCGTGCACGTCGATCCCGAAGAGGCTGTGAGGGCGTATCGCGACCTGATCGCGCCGCACCCGGCGGCGCCGCTGCCGCTGATGCTGGCGCTGCACTGGGGAACCTTCCGGCTCACCGACGAGCCGATGGACGAGCCGCCACAGCGAACGGCCGCCGCGTGGCGCGACGCGGACCTTCCGGCCGCCCTGCTCTGGATCGCCCGGTTCGGGGAGACGCGCGCTGTCGTATCGAATTCGGCGGCGATGGAGCCTTGACGGCAGCCGGATAGCGCCGCATCATCTACTCGGCGCCGGTCGGCGCCGCACCCCTTCCAAGTTACTGATCAGGCCGTGGCCAGGATTCTCTCCAGCGAAGGCGGTCGACAATGATACCCGTGAACGTGGTCGCACTACTCGTCTCAACCCTGGTGATCTTCATCCTCGGTTGGCTGTGGTACAGCCCGCTGCTCTTCTTCAAGCCATGGGTGCGCGCCCGCGGCATGGACCCGGCGGCGGCGATGGTCAGCGCGAAAATGCCGGCGGCCCGACTGGTCATCGAACTGATCCGCTGCTTCGTCGTGACTTACGTCGTCGCCCATTTTGTCGTTGCACTGGGAGTCACCGCCGGCCTGGCGGCCATTCACTTCGCGTTCTTCCTGTGGCTCGGCGTGCCGGTGATGCTGCTGATTGGATCGGTCATCTGGGAAAACGTTCCGATCAAGGTTGCGACGATCCACGCCGGCGATTGGCTGATCAAGCTGCTCGTGATCTCGCTGCTCGTAAGCAAGTGGGGATAGACCGGAGATGCCGGCGCGGTCTACGCGGCCGCGCCCTGCTCCGCCTTCCATACGAAGTACGAGTACACCACCGAAATCAGCGATGCCAGCCCGAGCATCACCATCGTCGTAATAAAGACCATTCCGGACGCGATGAATCCCGCCGCCACGACGCATACCCCGGCGATCACGAACAGCACGCCGCCCAGGCGGTGAGTCTTCCGCCAGACCGTGTCGCTGCTCAGCGTCCAGGGAGTGCGGATCCCCATGAACCAATTGGGGCGGATTCGCGTCATCACGTTGCCGAGGAGAATGAAGAGCGCCCCGATCCCGATGGACGCGACGCGGGTGATGTCGATCGCCCAGCCGAGCGCCTTGCCGACGATGACGACCTGGATCGCCGCGAGGAGGATCACCACCGCGTTGACCACCAGCCAGTACGTCCCGCCGAACCGGGCATAGTTTGCCCGTCGCGGATCGATCTTCGGCAGCACGGCGAAGACCGCCGCCAGAATCAGTCCGATCGCCGGCGTGATCAGCACCGCCACGAGGCGCGATGACCAGCCGTTGGGTTGGCCGTGCAGATCGAAATGCGTGGGAATCCGCGCCGGGAGGTGCGGGTAGGCGAGCGCGCCGAAAGCCGCCGCTGCCGCGATCGCCAGCAATCCGGGCCACAGCCTGCGCATGTCAGTCCTTCTCCTTGCGCCGTCCTCGGCGCCGTTGCGTCATGTCCAGCAGGTGCTGCACAACTTGCTGAAACACCGTCGTGTCGAGCGAATACCAGATCCGCTGGCCGTCCCGCGTCGCCTGCACCAGCCCGGCGTCCTTGAGTGCGGCCAGATGATGTGACACCGAGGCCCACGCTACCGGAAAATGCTCGGCGATCTCGCCCGCGGTGAGGTCGCGGTCACGAAGCAGCGTCAGGATTTCACGTCGAGTCGGGTCGGCCAGCGCCTTGAACATCTTGTCCACGTCCGTAGATAATTAGACATCTGTCTAAATGCAAACTCGTCCCGCATCGCCCGGCGATCGGCCGCTATCTTACGGCTGTGTTCCTACCCATCCATCGCGGCAGTAACATGATGCTCCTCGTGGCGGCGGCGCTGTGACGAACGTGCCGCAGTCGCGCCGCTGGGTACCTGCGCTGGCAGTGCTCGTCGTCGCGATCATGGTTGTGACATGGGTCCGCGCCTATGACCGTGGTACCTGGGTGATGGAGGTCTTTCCGATCTTCCTGGCGGCGCCGGTGCTAATCTGGACCTGGTACCGCTTTCCGCTCTCGTCGCTCCTGTATGCGCTGATCGCGATTCATGCACTGATACTCATCACCGGCGGTGCATACACCTACGCTCGCGTGCCGCTTGGGTTCTGGATCGAGCACGCGTTCCACATGAGCCGGAATCCGTACGACAAGATCGGTCACTTCGCGCAGGGCTTGGTACCTGCCCTGATTGCCCGCGAAGTGTTCCTCCGCAAGCGCATCGTCAAGCCGGGCGGCTGGACGACGTTCCTGTCGATGACCGTTGCGCTGTCAGTGTCTCTGATCTACGAACTCATCGAATGGGGAGCGGCGGTCTCGATGGGCCAGGGGGCCGACGCCTTCCTCGGTACCCAGGGCGATCCGTGGGACACCCAGACCGACATGGGCATGGCGCTGGTGGGAGCGTCGATCGCCATGCTGTTTTTCCGCCGGTGGCAGGACCGGCAGATCGCTCGTCTGTCGCTGCCGGCGGGCTCGGTGCCCGTTCCCTCGGATCGCGCGGTATACTAGACCGGCCTGGAATTCCCTACCCCGGGCCTGTCGCAACCAGCAAGGAGCATCTCGTGCCATATGGAGTCGTGCATTTCTTTCCCGGCGGGACCAGGGAGCAGTACGACGCATCGGTCGCCGCCGTTCATCCAACGGGCGGTGGTCTTCCTGCCGGTCAGATTCACCATGCCGCAGGGCCCACATCGGGGGGCTGGCTCATTACCGCAATCCACGACTCGCGTGAGAGCTGGGAGCGGTTTCGGGACCGGATCCTGATGCCCCGGATGAAGCAGGGAATCGAGGGAGGCTTCACGTCGCCGCCGACGGAGCACACTTTCGAGGTTTACAAGCTCCAGAAGTAGCGCCTGGATTGACCCGTCGCTTTCGCTGTCTTTTTCTGTAAGACGAGCTTCAATG
>JBOHRZ010000274.1:0-4217 GCA_050732975.1 Gemmatimonadales bacterium | reverse complement strand
CGCGACCGGTCGCGTATCCTGAGCGGCGTAGCGGCGTGGTCGCCAATGCCACTTACTCTGAGTCAGCACGGCAGCCAGGGGACGTCGACATATGCCAACATCGTTTCGGGCACGTACTTCGCCGTGCTCGGCGTGCGCCCGGAGCTGGGACGCTTCTTCAGCGCGGCCGACGATCGCCAATCGGGTGCCCACGCCGAGATCGTGCTGGGTGACGGTTTCTGGCGGCGGCGCTTCGGCGCCGATTCGTCGATCATTGGCCGCGCGGTGCTCGTCAACGGCTCCCCGTATACCGTGATCGGAGTGGCGCCGGCCGAGTTCAGCGGCGTGATGCCGTTGATCCGCACTGATGCGTGGGTGCCGCTTGCGATGGCGGAACAGCTTGGCCGCGGTACCCAGTTGCTCGACAATTACCACTCCTCCTGGTTGATGCTCTTCGGCCGTCTCAAGCCGGCGGCGACCGTCGGGCAGGCGCAGCAGGACGCGACGGCCATCGTCAATCACGTCGCGCAGACCGGCGTGATCGACCGGGATACCGAGGTCGACGTGTCGCGGCTCACCGGCGTCCCCGAGGAGGCGCGGCCCATGCTGGTGGGTTTCATGGCGATGCTGATGGCCATCGCGATACTGGTGCTGGTGATCGCCAGCGTCAACGTGGCGAGCATGCTGCTCGCCCGGGGTGCCGCACGCCGCCGCGAAATGGCCGTCCGCATCGCGCTTGGCGCCCGCCGCCAGCGGGTGGTGCGGCAACTGGTAACTGAGAGTGTGCTGCTCTTCACCGGTGGAGCGGCCGGCGGTCTCGCGATCGCCTTCTGGTCGGCGAAGCTGGTGAGCTCGATCCGGCTCCCGGTGCCGATTCCCGTCAGCGCCGACTTCACCCCCGATTACCGCGTCTTTGCCGTCGCGCTGGCGGTGGCGTTGTGTACCGGTATCGTGTTCGGCCTGGCGCCTGCGCTCGACGCCACCCGCTACGATCCCGCCGCCGGATTGCGGTCCGACACCGCCGGCGCTGGCGCGCGGCGGTCGCGGTTCCGCAACGGCCTCGTGATCGGACAGTTGGCGATTTCGCTGCTGCTGTTGATGTCGGCCGGGCTCTTCATGCGGGCGCTGACCAGGGGACTGCAGATCCCGACCGGCTTCGAGGCGGCGCACGTCGCGACGACGGCGTTCGACCTCAGCACGTCGGGATACGACCAGTCGCGTGCCACGACGTTTTACCACCAGGTCGAACAGCGACTCCTCGCTACGCCCGGCGTGACCGCCGTGTCGTTCGTTTCACCGGTGCCCCTCACCGGAGCCACCACGTCGGACGAATACACGATCGAGGGCTACGTGCCCGCCCATCCGGACGGTCCCAACGGGATGGTCGGTGTCGACATCGCCACGATTGCTCCGGGGTATTTCGATGTGGTGAAGATTCCTTTGCTGCGCGGTCGCGACTTTGCGGTGACGGATGACGCCGCCGCGCCGCACGTTGCGATCGTCAACGAGAGCTTCGCGAAGACATACTGGCCCGGGACCAATCCGATCGGCCACACGTTCACCGGCGGCGGACCGTTCGCTGCGCCGGTCACGTGGACGGTGGTTGGCGTCGCGCGTAACGCGAAGTACACCTCGCTCGGCGAGTCGGACCTTCCGTTTGCCTACCTTCCACTGGCGCAGGATTGGGACTGGAACGTGCATCTGCTGGTGCGTACCACCGGCGATCCGGCATCGCTCACCCTCCCGATCCGCGACGCAATCCGCGGACTCGATCCACTGTTGCCGGTGCCGTCCGTGCTGACGCTCGATGCCGCCACCAGCGTGTCGCTGCTGCCCGAACGGATCGCCGCCGCCGTCACCGGCGCGATGGGACTGCTGGGACTCATGCTTGCCGTGGTCGGTCTGTACGGCGTGGTGTCCTACACCGTCAGCCAGCGCACCCGCGAAATCGGTGTCCGTATGGCGCTCGGCGCCGAGCAGTCGAGCGTGCTCGGGATGGTTGTTCGCGATGGCATGCGCCTGGTGGCATTCGGCATCGCGATCGGGATGGTGCTCGCCGTCGCGATGACGAGGCTGATGTCGCGATTCCTCTTCGGGGTGAGCCCGCTCGACCCGTTGGTCTTTGCGGTGATTCCGCTCGGGCTTGCGCTCGTGACGCTGGCCGCCAGTTACCTCCCGGCCCGGCGCGCCGCGGCGGTCGATCCGCTGGTGGCACTTAGAGAATAGAAAGTGAGAAGAGAGAAGTGAGAAGTGAGACCCGAGGGCCCTGGCGATCTCGACCGTCGCGTTCCCCTTCTCACTTCTCACTTCTCTCCTCAGCACACCGGCACTGCCGGCGCTGTCTTCGGTGCCGCGATCGCGTTGAGTCCGTTCTTCGTCAGTACGGCATTCAGCGCCGGCAGATCCCTGGCCGTCAACCCCTGCCAGTTCATCACCGCCGTCCTGAGATCGTGGCACGACGTCGACCAGCCGGCGTTCATCGCCGGCGTCGGCGCCATGTCGCCGTCATCGAGCCCTTCGAGCTGCCGCACCAGCATGCCGTTGAGCGCCTGCAATGTCGGGTGCGCGTTGCCGCCGCGCCCACCGCGCCCGAATCCTCCTCCGCCCCCGCGACCACCGCGGCCGCTGGTATTGTTGCCGGCCACCGAGTCCAGCTTCGTCTCGAATGTCTTGATCGCCGCCTCCGCGTCGGCCGGCGCGTTCGACGCGGTCGCCAGTTGCGTCCGCATCGATTCGGCGTCCTGGAAGGCGTTCCATGCGTCCTTGATCCCATGGTAGATCTTCATCTGCAGCACGTGCTGCGCCCGAAGGTCGAGCGCCGTCGCCGGCGAGCGCGGATCGTTGCGCACAGTGACCGTCTGGGTGTAGCTCCTGCCGCCCACCGTCAACTTGACGGTGTATCTGCCGGGAAGCGCCAGCGGTCCCTCGGGCGTCGCCGGGGTCAGGCCCGGGTTGGCGCTGATCGGGAACGAATGGCTGAACGCCGGCGGATCGTCGTAGCGGATGTTCCAGTTGACGCGGTTGGTTCCCGCGGCCGGCAGCGGTTGCGGTATCCCGAGCCAGAAGTTGGGCTCCGGCGGATGTTCGAACTCCGGAAACAACGTGATCGACGCGCTCGACAGGTGGCGCACCACCGCGCCGGCCGAATCGAGGACATCCATGGTGATTTCGTCCGACGGCTTTGCGTTCAGCGAGTAGTAGATCAGCGCGCCGTCCGGCGGGTTGAGTGAATGCGGCACTTCCGGTGGGAAGGGCGTGTCGTGGCCCACGTTGCGGCGCACCCGGATCGCGTCGCCCGGCTTGAAGAGATGCACCGCTTCGTTCGCCATGGCGGGCGTCATCTGCCTGAGCGGCGAAATATCGTCCAGGATATAGATCCCGCGGCCGTACGTCCCGACAACCAGGTCATTTCCCTTGATTACCGCGTCGCGGAACGACACTGTCGGCAGGTTGAGCCGCAGTGACTGCCAGTTGTCGCCGTCGTCGAACGAGACGTACATCGAACTCTCGGTCCCCGCGAAGAGCAGGCCGGCCTTCTTCGTGTCGGCACGGATCACCCGCGCGAAGCTGCCGCTCACCTCGTCCGACGGAAGCCCGTTGATGATCTCCGTCCACGTCCTGCCGTAGTCGGTCGTGCGGTACAGGTACGGCTTGTAGTCTCCGATGGTATGCAGGTCGACCGCGGCGTACGCCTCGGCGGGATTGAGGTGCGAGGCATCGACGGCGGAGATGTCGGCGTGATTGGAATCGGGAAGACCGCGAATGCTGGCATCCTCCCAGGTCTTGCCGCCGTCGCGGGTCATCTTGATCAGCCCGTTGTTGGTGCCGACCCAGATCACGCCGCGCGCCGCGCTCGACGGCGAGATCGATTCGATCGAGCCGCCTGGAGGCGGGCCACCACGTCCGCCCCCGCCACCACGACCGCCGCGACCGGCATTGCCGGTGTCCGGCGGCGGCGTGACGCCCTTCGGATAGCCGAGATCGGGAGAGAGCTTGGTCCAGTGGACGCCGCCGTCGATCGTCGACATGAGGAACTGGAAACCGGCGAAGAGCTGATGCTGATCCCACGGTGACCAGATCAGCGGATTGGTCGACGTGTTCCGCAGGTGGAGGTCGGCGTCGACCGACGGCGAGACGTTGACCGTCTGCTCGCTGGGATAGGTGATCTTGACGATCCCCGATCCGCTGGCGTAGACGATGTTCGGATTGAGTGGATCGGCGACGTCCGTCCCCAACTC
>JBOHRZ010000273.1:0-4245 GCA_050732975.1 Gemmatimonadales bacterium | reverse complement strand
CGATACGACCCGGGCGCCGGCGCCGCTTCCCACCGCACCAAATAAGCCGCCGAAGACTCCACCCAAAGCGCATGGGCCCAAGCCACAACGCGGAACTGCCGGCCTGAGCAGCGCGGCGACATCACCGCCACCGCCGGCGCCCGCGGCGCCCGCCGCGACCTGCGCCAGACTTGCCGGCGCGGCGAACTGGTCGGCCGCCGCGCAAGCCTGTCCCAGGGAGGCGGCCGCGGGCAATGCCGTGGCGCAGCGTATCCTCGGGACGATGTACGACAAGGGCAACGGCGTGGCCGAGAACCCGACCGAAGCTGCGAAGTGGTATCGACGGGCCGCCACCGACGCGGAAGCGCAGTTTCTTCTCTCCCGTCTCGACGAGATCGGTCGCGGCACCCAACGTGACGGCGCCGAATCAGTCGCGTTGCTGCGGGTGTCTGCCGCCGGCGGATACCTTCTCGCCCAGCAGACGCTGGCGTGGCGGCTGGCGAATGGCAACGGCATCCACAAGGACGAAACCGAAGCCGCAGTCTGGTACCGTCGCGCCGCCGACAAGGGCGATGTCGTTTCCGAGGTGAAGCTCGGCGAACTGCTGGAAAAGGGACACGGCGTCGACAAGGACGAGGCCCAGGCGCTGAGCTGGTATCGCAAGGCGGGAGACAGCGGCGCCGGTGACGGGGCGTGGCAGGCGTCCCAGATGTACTTCAAGGGCCACGGCACCGCAAAGAGCGACTCGCTGGGGATGATCTGGCTGCGGAAGGCCGCTCAACTCAAGCAGCCGGACGCCGTGAAGGAACTGGCGAAGCGGACCGGCGATATCTGACCGCTTCGTACGACGCATCGGGACGGCGGGATTTGAACCCGCGACCCCTGCAACCCCATTGCAGTGCGCTACCGGACTGCGCTACGTCCCGTCGAAGGCGCAATGATAGTCGAATCGACCAGCACCAGTAAGGGGGATTGGCGCCCAACGTGACCGAACCGTTGAGCGCGTTGATCGACGCGCGATCCGCGCGCGGCCCGGTCATCGTGCTGCTGCATGGACGCGGGAGCGACGAGCGCGGGCTCTTTCCGCTCGGACCGTCGCTGCATCCCGATGCCACGACGGTCGCCGTCCGCGCGGCATTCGACGCGGCTCCCTGGGGGTACGGTCCCGGCTACGCCTGGTATCGTTTTCTGGGCGGCACCACGCCTGATCCGGAAACCTTCGAGCGCGGCCAACTGGCGCTCGATGCGCTGATCGACGATCTGCCGCGGCGCCTTGGCCGCCGGGACTACCCGTTGTTCCTCGGTGGCTTCTCGCAGGGCGGCACCACCGCCCTCGCCCATCTGCTCCGGCATCCGGACACGGCCGCCGGCGTGCTGGTGTTTTCCGGGTTCCTGGCCGAGCATCCGTCGGTCGCGGTGACCACCGAACGGGTGGGAACGACACCGATCTTCTGGGGACACGGAACCGGGGATGCTGCTGTGCCGTTCGCCGCCGCCGAAGCCGGTTGGAGCACCTTGCGCGCTGCGGGCGCGATCCTCACGGCGCATGCCTACCCGGACATGGCGCACACCATCAGCGACGTCGAGCTGCGGGACGCGCGGTCGTGGATGTCGGCGGTGCTGGATGAACGGGGCGGTAGAGCCACTGGTCGGACTTGAACCGACGACCGCTCGATTACGAATCGAGTGCTCTACCGCTGAGCTACAGTGGCGAAATCATGCGATGCCCTGGCGCGGATTCGAACCGCGACGCCTTGCGGCACTACCCCCTCAAGATAGCGTGTCTACCAGTTTCACCACCAGGGCGTGGCGCGCACAATATAGCGCGCACGCCCCCGGATCGGTCAACGATCAAGGCCCTCAGAACCGTCGACGCCCCGACTGGAAAGTGATCGACGCCCCGATGTTCAGCACGTGCTCGGTGATCGTCGGATTGTCGCGTTCCGAAAAGCTCCCCTGGTAGAAATCGACCGTCGGCGCGATCGAGATGTTGCGCGAAAGCTGAAAATCGTAGCCGGCTCCGACGCCCCAGCCGAAGCCGCTCTCGCTTACTGTCTCGAAGCAGCATTCGTAAGACTCAGCGCTCCGCGCGAGTCCGAGCCCGCCCTTCACGTAGAAGCCCGACCGCACTGCCGGATAGAATTGCGCGTCGAGCAGAAGGACGCCGAAACTGTCGGTGGCGTGGGTCTGGATGTCGGGATCTGCATTGTAGAAGCGATTCCACCAGCCGAACAACTCACCGCCGAGTCGGACCGACGGGCTGGGCGTCCCGCCGATACGCAACATCGCCGCCGGGCTCGAAAGCCAGTTCGTGTAGCCGAGCGGATCGTCGGAGTACTTGTACTGTTCCTGTCCGTCCCCAAGGCCGCCCGTAACGTACAGGCCGGCGCGAAGCGGACGCGCCGGAACCTCGACCAGACCGCGGCCACGGCCCTGCGCTCGAAGCGCGGCGCCTGGTGCAACGACCAGTGCAATCAACGTGACCAGTGTGACGTACCGACGCATGGCGATCTCCTTGTGTTGACCTGCGTTCACTGATTTGACGCGTGACGGCGAACAGTCCCCACCTGCGCAGACCCCATGCCAAGACGCTATGTTATTATGTATCAATTGATTCGACGACTTGTCCACACGCCGGAAATCAAAAAGTGTCCGTTTTCAGACCTTTTGTCTCAAGTTTGAGAAAAATTCTTCTGGGGTCGCTGATCATTGCGGTCGCAGCGGTCGCCGTGTCACTTGGCCGCTGGCAGTTGCGCCGCCTGGCGCAACGCGAGGCGAGCAATCGGGTGTTCCTCGCGGCGCGGGCGCTGACGCCGATCCGCCTTCCCGACGATATTCGTCCCGGCCTGATTATCGATTCGGGCCGCCGTATTGTGGCCCGCGGCCACTTCGAACCGTCCCACCAGATCCTGCTCCGCGACCGGGTCCAGGACGACGCGCCGGGCTTGCAGGTGGTGACGCTCTTCGAAACGGACAGCACCGGTCCGGCGCTCTGGGTCCTGCGTGGATTCGTGCGATCGCCGGACGCCGTAACGCCGCCCGACTCGATACCATCACCCCAGGCCGGCGACGTGTCGCTCGACGGGGAAGCGCTCGCGATTCCCGTCACCGGCGACAGCGGCCGTCCGCTCGCCCGTGAGGGAATCACGACCTGGCAGCGGCTCGATCAGCAAGCCCTGCGCGGCCTCGGCCCGCCGGCGCTGCCGGTGTATCTCCTTCTCCGCGGCGACTCGAGCGGGCCAGGGCAGCTGCCGACGGTTGCGGCGCCGGCGATCAGCAACGGACCGCATCTCAGCTATGCCATCCAGTGGTTCGGGATTGCCGCAGCCGTCCTGACCTTCGGCGTGGTCGTGATCTGGCGGGGGGAAAACCGCGGCACGAAGAGCGACGATGTTCGCCACCGGCAACGCGCGCCATGAGCGCTGCGCGCTGGCGTTTCGGCGTGTGAGCTGCGTGCTTCCGGCTTGTTGCATGTGCGAATATGGGATCGAGAAGCGTCGTTCCAAATCAAACGGCTGCCCCGGTTCGCGGCCGGTGAACGATCGGCGGAGTGGCTTTCCGCAGGAGCAGTTCACCGCACCCGAGCTTCGGCGGTGGCTTCGAGGGGGTTTGCAGCCCTGACGACATTAGACTTCTGGAGCAGCGGCCGCCAGAAGTGAGGAGTCCGCTGAATGGAACGGAATACCAGGCAACGAGGCGCGATCCGTCGGGCCTTCCAGCGGGCTGACCGCCCGCTTGGCACCGGCGAGGTCCTGGAGCTGGCTCGATCCGAAGTCGGAGGGCTCGGGATTGCGACGGTCTACCGGAATATCCGCACCCTGGTCGACGAGGGATGGCTCACCGTGGTCGAACTCCCCGGCGAGGTCCCGCGCTACGAGACCAACGGCAAGCAGCATCACCACCACTTCCGCTGCCGCAACTGCGGCCGCGTCTACGAGGTACCCGGTTGCGTCAGCGATCTGAACGAGATCGTTCCGCCGGGCTTCGTGATGGAAGCGCACGATCTGGTTCTCTATGGTCAGTGCGCCGATTGCTCGCCTCCGCCGTAACGACATGAGTCCGGCGTACAACGCGTTGTACGCCGTGGTGCGGGGGATCATTCTCGTCGGCCTGCTGCTGCTGGCGGGAACCCAGTGTACCGCGGTGCTGTTCGGCCGCAGTCTTCGCTACGCCACGCCGCAGCGTCTCGCCGTGCTGCACTCGCGGCTTTCCGCGCTGCCCATCCGCCTGCTGGTAATTCTTCTCGCCGCCTTCGTGGCCCGCGGC
>JBOHRZ010000272.1:0-4247 GCA_050732975.1 Gemmatimonadales bacterium | reverse complement strand
GGTCGGCACCACGCATCGCAACGCCCCCGAGCGAAGGATGGCGTACGATACCACATTCCCCGGTGTCGAGCCATACTTCAGCGTGACTTTTTCAGCAGCCTGCTAGGACGCCGTCCCCGTCCAATGCTCATCCACCACTGGCATGAACTCGGGATGATGTCCGAGGAATGCCCGAACCGCCGGACAGATCGGAACCACGTGCAGATGTTCCTGCGCCGCGTACTCGAGCGCCGCTCTGATGAGCTCGTCCGAGCAGTGATGCCCCCGGATCTCGGGCGGGACTTCGACGTGCATCAGGCGAAGGCGATCGCCGGCAACCTGGTAGTCGAGGTGGGCAGTGTGGCCGTCCACCACCAGCTCGAACCGCAATGCCGCAGCATGGTTCATCACCCTCTGACCCGCTTTCCCCATCGGCTGCTCCTTCGATCGGCATCGAAAGCTCGACCTGCCGGCAGGTGACCGCAACGCCGCGCCAGCGGTGGCGCGGCCCGCTTGCCAGTTTCCGCCGCGTGCATGACATTCTACTGCGCGTTCACACCCATCCGGGAGGATCGAATGAGGGTCCGCACGGCAGTCGCCGCCATGCTCGTCGTCGGGCCGGCCAGCACGCTTCGCGCGCAGAACGCTTCGCCCAGCCCGGTGGGGCGCTACCTCAGCCTGACAGCTTTCGCCGGGTCCTCCGGCTACGACCTCGCCGGTGGCGGCCGGGCGGGATCACGCGGGGTTCGGGTCGGCGTCACCCTGGCGCCGTTCCTCGTGATCGAGCCAGGAGTGACGTGGTTCGGCTATCAGACGCAGGATGCCGAACACATCGGTTACGCGATCGCCGAGATCAGTCTGCAGTTGCAGACGTCACGGGGAGCGGTTCGCCCGTATATCGGTGGAGGCGCGGGATACGCCTTCATTCGATCGGGCCCGGCGGAGGGAGGGCGGACAGTGCACGGCGAAATCGGGCTCCGAGCCCGGCTCGTCCCACACCTTTCCTTCACGACTGAAGCGCGGGTTCGTGACATGTCATGGTTCCGCGTCAATGACACGATGGTCGACTACCTCTGGGGTCTCTCCCTGATCTGGTAAGGCGCGGACCGCGCTACGGTCGCGTTCAGTTCTCGCAACCAGTTGACATCCGCCGATCCGGAGAACATCGATGAAATCCACGACATGGTTCGGCCGCCTCGCCAAGACGACATCCCGCGCCACCGGCCGCCCGCTGGCGTTCATTGCCGCGGTGGCGGTCATCGCGATCTGGGCCGTGACTGGTCCGATCTTCCACTTCAGCGACACCTGGCAACTGGTGATCAACACCGGAACGACCATCATCACGTTCCTCATGGTCTTCCTGATCCAGAACGGCCAGAACCGCGACGCGGAAGCGACCCAGGTCAAGCTCGACGAATTGATCCGCGCGGTCGAGGGCGCGCACAATGCCCTGCTCGACCTCGAGGACCTCGAGGAGGAAGATCTCGACCGGATCCGCGAGCCGTATTCGAAGCTGGCAAAGGCCGCACGCGCAGCGCTCCGCCACGGCAAAAAAGACACCAATGCTCCGGCCGTGAAGACGAAGTGAGCGGCGCACGGTGACTACGCGGCCGGACCGAATTCGACGCCGCCCCCCAGCGGGTTGGAGCGTCGCTGGTCGGCTTGATGCCACTGAGACAGCGCCGCTACCTTTGGCGTGAAACGCTGCGACAGGAGTAGACGGTGGCGAACCGAGCCGGCGACTGGTTTGCGCAAGCCGAACGCGATCTCGAACAGGCCAATGCGTCGCGCCGGGACGGGCGCCACGAGTGGGCATGCTTCGCAGCGCACCAGGCCGCGGAGAAGGCGGTAAAGGCGCTACACCTGACTCGCGGACAGGAGGCGTGGGGCCACGTCGTCGCACGCCTGCTCCATGAGCTGCCAGGGTCCGCTCCGGAGCCGCTGGTGAACAAGGCGCGAGTTCTTGACGCCGGCTATGTTCCAACGCGTTATCCCAACGGGCATCCGGAGGGGCCGCCCTTCGCCCATTATGGCGACCTCCAGAGCCATGAGGCCATTCAGTATGCCGGTGAGATCATCCAATTCGTCCGTGCTCAAATGGCCTGACGCGGCGGAGGTTCTCGCGGCAGCTCGCCGTTGGGCTGCAGCGCAACGCGACAGTCCGCTGCGCCCAATGCGAATCGGGGTGTTCGGCTCGTACGCCCGCGGCAACGCCGGTGTGGGCAGCGACCTCGACCTCGTCGCGGTCGTCAACGAGACCGGGGAGCCCTTCGAACGCCGCGCCAGCAAATGGCCGCTCGAAACGCTGCCGGTCCCAGCGGAAATCCTGGTGTACACCGACGCCGAGTGGCGGGCACTGGTGCGCGGCGATTCCCGGTTCGGCCGGATGCTCCGCGACGACGTACTTTGGCTGACCTGACGCCGAGCCATGCAGCCCGGCGGCGGCGGCGCGGCCATGTCACGATGACACCGTGACCGCTTCCTGGATCACCGAGCGCACGGGCAATCATCGCTTCCCGTTTCGCATCTCCATCGAACAGGGCGGTCGGCTGATCCTTGCCGTGCGGTCGCAGGCGGCATGGCCCGGTCCCGGGCAGAACATCTTCTGCCTTCGCGAACGGGAGCTCGATCCGGACGAACCGCTCGAAGTCGTCGAGCGGGTCCCCGTGATGACCATCGTGCGTGTCGGCCGGAAGCTCGCGGTGGTGCTCGACCGGCCCCGGCGCAAGCGGTGCGAGTTCCTGACCGTCGAAAAGCCGCGGCGCGACGGCTCGGGCGGGTACGAGCAGGTGTTCTTCCGCACCGAATCGGGCATTCGGGCGCACCGCTCGCGGACGCGCGTCGAGCTGCGTGCCGAGTCGCCCACTCTCGCGATCGTGATCGACAGCAACGAACGCTACGCATGGCGGTTTCCTGGTGCCACGATCACGACACGGAAGCTTGCGGTGGGAGACTATGCGCTGGCGGGGGACGACGGGATCGTCGCCGTGGTGGAGCGGAAGAGCTACGACAACCTGCTCTCCGACTTCGGCGCGATCCAGGCGCTGCATCAGCAGCTTGCGGATCTCGCCAGCGTTCCGGCTGCCGCGTTGGTGATCGAGGCCGAGTACCGCGACTTCCTCGACCCCATACGCCTCAAGGGAAGGTGGCCGGCGGCGCACGTCGCGCGGGTCCTGGGCGAACTCTCGGCGCTGCACCCGAAGCTCCCGATCGTGTACGCGGGCAACCGCAAGATGGCCAACGCCTGGGCGCACCAGTTCTTCCTCTCGCTCGGCGCGCGGGACGCGTCGCACCAGCCGCAGCTCGTGATGGAGGCGCTGACGCGATACGACGCGCACCCTCGCGCCCAGGGGCTTGACGATCAGATCCGCCGCGCCGCGCTGCACGACCTGCCGCAGCCGTTCGCGTTCGCCGCGCTCGCGGCACGATTTCCCGAGGTCGGCGTACCGCGGCTCCGGCGCATGGTCGGACAACTGCGCCGCGAAGGCCTGCTCGTGCGGATTGGCGCAGGGCGCGCGGCGAAGTGGGGACGGCATACCCTCAACACTTGATAGAATCAACATCTGAGGGTATGGTTTCCCATGCCCTCCGAACTTGACCTGCTTCAGGGAACTCTCGATGTCCTCGTGCTGCGGGCGCTGACACGGCGTCCGATGCACGGATATGCTGTTGCCCGGTTCATTCATCAGGGATCGGATGGTGCGTTCACCATTTTTGACGGGGCGCTGTATACGGCGCTCCACCGGCTGGAGGAACGCACGCTGGTGGCGTCGGAGTGGGGAATCTCCAATCAGGGCAAGCGGGCGAAGTTCTACCGGCTGACGCCGGCGGGAAGGCGGGCACTCACCGCGGAGACGAACAACTGGTTGGAGTACGTCAAGGCGGTGGCGGCGGTGCTCAAGGCGGTACCGGAGGCGACGTGAGCGTGTTCGAATCCGGTTGGCGGCGGTTGACGCGGATCTGGCGCCGCGACGTGGCGCGGGATGTTGACGCCGAGGTGGAGTTTCATCTCTCCGAGCGGGCGGCAGAGCTGGAGCGCGGTGGAGAGCGGCCGGAGGTGGCGCGGGCGCGGGCTGAGGCGGAGTTCGGCTCGGTGGAGCCCGTACGGCGGGGCCTGATCGACATCGATGAGCGGGTGGCGAAGTGGTCGCGGTGGCGGGACCGGTGGGAGACGGTGGGGCAGGATCTGGGCTACGTACTGCGGAGTCTGCGCCGCTCACCGGGTTTCTTCGCGGCGGTGTCGCTGACCTTTGCGCTCGGCATCAGCG
>JBOHRZ010000271.1:0-4263 GCA_050732975.1 Gemmatimonadales bacterium | reverse complement strand
GTGTAACGCTACGCTCGGCGGTCCGAAGACACAATCGACCGCAGCGGGGTGGCCCGGAACGCAGTGTGCGGTCGCGCTTCGAAACAGCAGATCCCTCGACATCGCAGGCGCCCGTGGCGCCTGCGCGTGAAACGGTACCGCGGGCGTAATCGGGGTGTTCGACCGGACGGACAATGACCCAGATTGCCCGCGGAGCGCTCGGCGGTTGTTGGCTTCGCCCGAAGTTCCTGCTAGACTTAGTCCAGTTACCTTAGTCCAGCAGGAGGAGCCATGGTTACCGTCAACATCCACGAGGCCAAGACTCAGCTCTCGAAACTGGTCGAGCAGGCCGTGAAGGGAGAACCGTTCGTGATCGCCAGGGCCGGAAAGCCGCTCGTCAAAGTGGCGGCACTCGACGCACCCGAAGCGCCACAACGCCTCGGCTTTCTCAAGGGTGACATTGCGGTGCCCGCCGATTTCAACCGCATGGGCGCGGCGAAAATCGCGGCGCTGATGGGCGGCGGCAAGTGAAACTGTTGCTCGACACGCAACTGCTGCTCTGGGCCGCCGGGCAGCCGGAGCGCCTGTCGCCGGCCGCACGTCGGCAGCTGAACGACTCCCGCAACGAGCTGATCTTCAGCGCAGCGTCGCTCTGGGAGGTATCGATCAAGGCCTCCCTCGGCCACGACGACTTCAGAATCGAGCCGCGAGTTCTGCGCCGCGGGTTGCTCGACAATGGATATATCGAACTGCCCGTGACCAGCCAGCACGCGGTGAGCGTCGATGCCCTGCCGGCGATCCACAAGGATCCATTCGACCGCCTGCTGCTGGCCCAGGCCTTGTCGGAGGGACTCATACTGCTCACCACTGACGCCCACCTCGCGCGCTACCATGGACCGGTACGCAAGGTGTAGGCGTCGTGGCACCGGCGTCGCGCAGGATGACACCCCGGATCGACGGCGCCCGGGGCGCGATCTTCGACCATCCCGATTTCGAGCACTTGGAGATGGGGGAATAGTTCCCGGTCGCCACGGGGAGTATTATGTATGCTATTGACATACGATCGTATGTAAGTAGCATACAAGCGCCAATGGCCTCCTCGTCCTCCCTGCTGCTCGGCCCCACCGCCCGCAGCGCCGTGCTGGCAAAGACCTTCGTCGAACCGGCGCGCGAATACCACCTTCGTGAACTGGTCCGGCTGACCGGACTCGCCCCAAGAACGATTCATCAGGAGGTCGACCGACTGGTCGACGCTGGTCTTCTGGCCGAACGCCGCGCCGGCAATCGCCGGTACCTGCACGCCAATACTCACCACCCTCTCTTCGCGCCGGTTCGCGAGATCGTGCTCAAGACGGCAGGCCTGGGTGACGTGCTTCGCGATGCGCTCACAGAGGATGACATTGACTTCGCCCTGGTGTATGGATCGATCGCCGCAGACACACCGCGCGCCGCGAGCGATGTCGATCTCCTCATCGTCGGCAGCCTGGGCCTTCGCGAAGCGGCCGCACGACTCCGCCCGGCACAGGACATTCTTGGCCGGGAGGTCGTGCCCGCCGTGTGGACGCCGGCCGAATTCGCGCGCCGCCGCCGCCGGCACGACGGCTTCCTGGAGCGGGTGCTCGGCGGGCCGACGATCGCCATTGTCGGCACGGTGCCGGCGATGAAATGACCGCGCTCGATGATTGGGTTGCCAACGGTTGGCTGGTCCGCCATCAGGCCGCACCAGGCGAAACCCGTGATCTGCTCGCCGCCGCACGATCGGATCTCGCGGACGCGCGCAAGGATGTGTCGCCCGGCTGGCAGTTCGCCATTGCGTACAACGCCGCGTTGCGTCTCTGCACGGTGACATTGCAGGCGGCGGGATACCGGGCGACTCGCGATCAGAAACATTACCGCACGATCGCCGCACTGCCGCTGGTCATTGGAGACGAGGCCGGAGAATTGGCGCATTTCATCGATCACTCCCGCACCCGGCGACACGAAGTGACCTATGACGCGTTCTCCGGCGTTTCGCCGAGCGAGGCGAAGGAATTGATCAAGGCGGCGGGTGAACTCGACAGGCTGGTCCGCGCCTGGCTCCGGACGCGGCCGACACCGTGAGGCTCAACCTCCGCTTCGCCCTCGTGCTCCTCGCCTGGGTCCTCGCGGCCCTGCTGCTGCTCCCCGGGCTGCGGCGCCTCGACACGATGCTGCGGCCCGTCTCGCCGGTGGCCGGCACCGAATCCGCCCTGGTCGATTCCCGACTTGCCACCGAGTTCGATTCGCCGTTCACCGCCACTGCGCTCCTCGTCCTCTCCGGCGTCCCGGCCCTCGGTGCCGACACCGCCGCGTGGCGTGCGTCGGTGCGCGCCGTCGTGACGGCGCTCGCCGCAGCACCCGGGGTGACCGGCATCCTCTCGCCGGCCACGTCGCTCGACACGTTGTTGGCCTCCCGTGACGGCCGCACCGTCATCGTCGTGGTCGGCGCGCAACGCGTCGACGTGATCGATTCCCTCCGCGTGCTCACGCAGCGGTCGCTCCCGCAGTGGCGCACCGGCATGCCGCAACTTACGGCGCGCTGGACAGGGCTCCCCGCGGTGATCGAGGATCTGCGACGCGCGGGCATCAGCGCCACGCGACAGGCGGAGTGGCGCGCGCTCCCGGTCATGGCTGTCGTGGCGCTCTGGGCCCTCGGCGCCGCCGGGACGGCATTGGCGCTCCTCGCCGCCGCGCTCGTGATCGTGGTCGCCTTCGGAGCAGTTGGTACCTTCGGCGGCCTCTTTCCGCCGGCGCTGATCATCCGGATACTGGTCCCGCTCGTTGGCCTCGCCCTCACGGTCGACTACACATTGTATTTGCGCTACCGGGCACGCGACGGCGTGCCCCGGCATCGGGCGCGACGGACCGTGACGCTCGCCGCGGCGGTGGTGGCCTTTGCCTTCGGCGCGCTGGCGCTGACACCCACCGGAGAACTGCAGGCCGCGGCGCGCGCCGGAATCCTGGTCGCCGCGCTGTCAGCCATGGCAGCGGTGACGGTGACTGCCCGCCAGGGCCCGGCGCCGGTCGCGGCTCTGCACAGCAAGAGGCGGAGGGGGCGGTCCAGTCGCCGCTGGCTCGCCTGGGGTCGGATCGTGACGACCCGTCCGTGGCTCATGATCGCGATCGCGGCGTTGCCGCTCGCGCTGCTCGGATGGCATGCCCGCACGGCGCGCCTCGAGACACCGCTCACCGGCTGGCTCCCGCCGGCGATGGAATCCACTGGTGCGTTGCGCGACCTCGAACGCGGCGACCGCGCCGGTCTTATCGGCGCACTGCGGGTCCTGGTCGAGCTTCCTGCCGGAGCGCCGGCGCTGTCTCCGCGCGGGTGGGCGATTGTGCGGCGGGAGACAACGGCGATCGCCGCGATGCCCGGCGTCGCTGCCGTGCGATCACTGACCTCGATCGGTACCGGCGATCTCACGGTGGCACAACACGTCCTCCCGGCAGCCGTCCGCAACACGTACGCATCGCGCGACGGCAGGCTCGCCGTGATCGACGTGGTGCCCGACCTCCGCGGCGGCGACGCCGCGGCCACGCGCCTGGTGCAGCGGATCCGGGGCTCGCCGCCGGCACCGGATGCAGCGCTGCTTGTCGGTGGTCTCCCGGCGTACGTCGCGGATTTTGCGGCGTCGATCCGTCGTGCGCTGCCGTACGTCATTGCCGCCACGACGCTCGCCACCGTGCTGGTGCTCGCCGCCACCCTTCGCGCGCCGGTGCTGGTGCTCAAGGCGGTCACGCTCAACCTGCTGGTCGCTGCGGCGGCCATCGGCGCCACCGTCCTCGTCTACCAGGACGGTGTGGTGGCGAGACTGCTGCACGTTGCCGCACCCGGTGCCGTGCTCCCGACGGTTCCGGTGCTCGCCTTCGGCGCCGTCTTCGGCCTGAGCATGGATTACGAACTGTTCCTGCTCAGTGGCGTGCTCGAGGCGAAACGTGAGGGGCTCGAGGACACCGCGGCGATCGTGACCGGCCTCGCGCGCACCGGTCCGCTCATCACCCGGGCCGCGGCGATCATGGTCACACTGTTTGTTGCCTTCGCCACCAGTTCCCTTGTCCCGCTGGCCATGATCGGATTTGCGCTGGCCGTCGCGGTGGCGCTCGATGCCACCATCGTGCGTCTGGTGCTGGCGCCCGCCCTGCTTTGCGTCCTCGGGCGATGGAACTGGTGGCCCGGGACCGTGCTCCGCTCGTGATCTGGCGCGCCCGGGGCGCGAACGGTATCGTTTTGACGCCCCGATCGGACTCGCCATGACCCGTGTGCACCGC
>JBOHRZ010000270.1:0-4275 GCA_050732975.1 Gemmatimonadales bacterium | reverse complement strand
GTACTCGACGGTGAGCGGAAAGAAGGGAAGGTTGGAAATGTTGGGGGAGACGGTAGCGGCGGCGAGAACGACGGTATCTCCGAACTGCACCAGTGCTGATCCTGCCGCCTGTTTGGCGAGTCGGCCGGTCTCGATGACGAGGGGCCGCCCCGCGAACTGCGTTTCAATGCGCTGCACGATGTTCCTTCACTGCGTATCGGCACTCCAATAAGAAAAGGCGCCCCACGGTGCCTGCGTGGGACGCCCCGCAGCCTCAGCGTCCGGTCAATTCCGGAGGCCGAGTTCGGTGACCAGGGACCGGTAGGCCGACACATCGCGGCTCTTGAGATAGTTCAAGAGCCGGCGCCGCGTACCGACCATCTTCAGCAACCCGTGGCGACCATGATGGTCCTTGGGGTGTTGCCGGAAGTGGTCGGTGAGGCCATTGATCCGCTCCGTCAACAGAGCGATCTGGACCCGAGCGCTGCCGGTATCCTCGCTATGCTTGCGGTGCTTCTCAATGACGGGCTGCTTGTCGATCATGCCGTGTCCTGCGTCAGAACTGCGCGAATGTAAGGTCTCTCTTATAGCCTTGCAACGTAAGTACTTGCCAAGGTCGGTGGCAAGCCCCGGACGGAACGGCGGACCAGCGGCCCCGGCGAGCTGCTCAGCCACAAGAAGAAGGGCCAGTCGATTGACTGGCCCTTCTGGCGGCGCAAGCCGCACAGCTTCCTCTCAAGTGTGCCGAGTATCGCCAGCTGCCGGTGGCGTGTCAACCCCGACGGATGCGGGGACGAGCGTGCCGGGACGGGGATTCGAACCGGAGCGCTACTTCCCGAGCAGCCGCAGGATGTCGTTGCGGAACGCGATCACCATCAGCAGGACAACCAGCGCCAGCCCCACCACGGCGAACGCCTCGCGGAGCCGCGGCGGGATCGGCCTCCGGATCAACCCCTCGATCGCCAGCATCAGGACCGCGCCGCCGTCGAGAACCGGAATCGGCAGCAGGTTGACGACCGCAAGATTGACCGAAATCAGCGCCATGAAGGCCAGCAGGTTGTCGAGCCCCTGTCGGGCCTCGTCGGCCGCCATCTGACCTACCAGGATGGGCCCGCCCAGGGTCTTCACCGCCACGCTGCCGTTGGCGATGCCGCGCAGGGTGCGGAAGATCAGTCCGGCCGACGAATAACACGCGTTGGCACCGGCGCGAATCGCACCGATCGGCCCCAGCGATTCCGAACGCAGGTGGACCATCGCCCCGACGCCGATCCTTCCGATCATCGGCGTCGACGGATCGTCGGGTAGCAGATGCTCCTCCCGAGGCGTGACGGTGATCGTCCGCCGTTCGGTGCCGCGCTGCACTTCGATCTCCACCGGCCGCCCGGCCGCGGGCTGGATCTGCTCGACCGCATCGGCCCACCATCGGATCGGGGCGCCGTTCACTGCAATGATCGAATCCCCAACGGCGAAGCCCGCGGACGAGGCCGCTGTCCCCGCACCGATCACGCCGATGACCGGCGGCTCCCGCGGCTCCAGCGCGCTGGCGAGGTTGGTTCGCTGTTCGAGCGCGTCGCGCCGCATCGGGACGACCAGCGGGGTGCGATCGGCGAACGCAAAGGTGATCGAATCACGATCCCCGGTGGCGATCCGCTCGACGATGTCGTCCCAGGAATGCACTTGATGCCCATCGATTGCCGTGATGCGCGCACCCGGGGCGATCGACGCGACACTGTCGGTACCTCGCGGCAGCAACGGAACCATCACGCGGCCAACCGTGGTGATCGGGTCGTACTGACGGCCGTTCTTCCATGCCAGGCCGGTGAACACGACGAACGCGAAGACCAGGTTGAGCGTGACACCGGCAACGAGAATCACCATCCGCTGCCAGACCGGCTTGGCTTCGAAGACACGATCGGGCGGAACGTGTTCGTTCGCCGCTCCGCCTTCGAGGACCGCGGCCGACGGCGCCTCCTCCCGAGACGCCATCTTGACGTATCCGCCAAGAGGAAGCCAGGACACCGCCCATTCGGTTTCGCCGCGATGGAAGGTCAGCCGCTCGATCGGCCGGCCGAACCCGATCGAGAAACGGTGCACCCAGACGCCAAACGCCTTGCACGCCAGGTAATGTCCCAGCTCGTGCACGAAGATCAGCACGCCGAGGACGATGGCGAGCACCACGATCGTGAAGGCGACGTTGCCGAGCATCACAGCACCTCGGCGGCACGGCGGCGCGCTTCGTGGTCTGCCGCGCGGATCGTGTCGAGCGAATCCGCCGGCACCGGCGACGACGCACTGAGCACCGCGTCGATCACCCGCGGGATGTCGCCGAAACCAATTCGTCGCGCCAGGAACGCCTCCACCGCCACCTCATTCGCCGCGTTGTAGACCGCCGGCATCGTGCCGCCGGATCGCGCCGCAGCAATCCCCAGTTCGAACGCCGGGAAACACTCATGCCGCAATGGCTCGAACGTGAGCGAACCCGCTTCCAGCGGGTCGAACCGCCGCACGCCGCCATCCGGAAGACGCTCGGGATGGGTCAACGCATACAGGATCGGCACCTCCATCGAAGGGAAGCCGAGCTGGGCAAGCACGCTGCCATCCGGAAACTCCACCAGAGCATGCACGATGCTCTGCGGATGCACCACCACGTCGATCGCATCGTACGGCATGCCGAAGAGATGGTGGGCTTCGATCACCTCGAGCGCCTTGTTGGCGAGCGTCGCCGAGTCCACCGTGATCTTGGAGCCCATCCGCCAGGTCGGATGCTGCAGCGCCTCGTCGACGGTCGCGCGCGCGACGCGGTCCCGGTCCCAGGTGCGGAACGGGCCGCCCGAGGCAGTCAGGATCAGGCGCGACGGCTCGCGGCAAGTCCCAGCGCAACACTGCAGCACGGCGCTGTGTTCCGAATCGATCGGCACGACTTCGCCGCCGCCGGCCCGGGCGGCCTCGCCGACAATAGCGCCGGCCATCACCAGCGTCTCCTTGTTGGCCAACGCGACGCGCTTGCCGGCACGCAAAGCAGCAAGCGTCGCGTCGACGCCGGCGGTGCCGACGACGGCATTGACCACGATATCCACGTCGCTGCGGGTGGCGGCGGCGACCAGTGCCTCGGCCCCGCCGGGATACGGACTGTCGGGCGGCGCCTGAGTGATCGCGACGAACCGCGGCCGCCAGTGTTCGGCCTGCGCCTCGAGCAGTTCGCGGTTTGATCCGGCGACGAGCGCCACCAGTTCGAATCGTTCCGGATGGCGTTCGAGCACCCGCAACGTCGTGGCACCGATCGAGCCGGTGCTGCCCAGGAGCGCGATCCCGCGGCGGTTCGCTGCCGGCGCCGTCACATCAAGCCCATGAGGAAGTAGCCGACGGCCGCGACGGGAATCGCGAAGTACAAGGCGTCGAGCCGGTCGAGCACGCCGCCGTGCCCCGGAATCAGGGCCGACGAATCCTTGACACCGGCTTCGCGCTTGAGGAGCGACTCGACCAGATCGCCGAGCTGCCCCGCGACGGCAATCGCCACCGCGAGCGCGACGACGCCGGCGAGTGAGGCGTCGACCCCGAACGGGCGGAAGACGGCCAGGTCGAAGCCTGCGCCGGCGAGTGCTCCGAACACGACACCGGCAACACTCCCCGCCCGGGTTTTGTGCGGCGAAACGATGGGCGCAAGTTTCGGCCCTCCGATTGCCATCCCGCCAAGCATGGCCGCGGTATCGGTCACCCACACCACCACCAGCGGGAAGAACGCGAGGGCGGTGCCGACCCACGATCGCGGCGGCTGCGTAGCGTGCCGGATGAAGAAGAGAATGGTGGGCAGGCCCGCCGCATACGCCACGGCGAAGGCGGTCACGGCAATCGCTGCGAGCGGCCGGTCGCCCGGACCGCGACGGGCCAGCGTGATCACCATCACGATCAGCAGCCAGATCACCATGCCGACCGCCCACCAGCGCTGCAGCGCGGCGTTGGCCCACGGATTCGCCAGCGCCAGCGCGGGCAACAGCGGAACGACCGCCGCGGTGAGCATCGCCGTGCCCGCAAGCGGCGGCGCGCCGCTTCGATCGGCGAGGCCGGCAACTTCGCCTGCACCGAGGCACGATGCGACGGACAGCAGCACGGCGAGCGGCCATCCGCCGAGCCAGATGACGAACACCACAGTGGGGATCGCGATCGCGGCGAACGCGATGCGCCGCGCCATGTTCGAGCTCATCGCGCGCCGCTCAGGTGGCGACCCGGCCGAAGCGCCGCTGGCGGCGCTGGAACTCGGCGATCGCGGCGTGAAGGTCCGCGCGGGTGAAATCGGGC
>JBOHRZ010000269.1:0-4296 GCA_050732975.1 Gemmatimonadales bacterium | reverse complement strand
GCAAGAAGTTCCAGCAATGCCACCGTTTCGGCGGCGGATCCGAAAGCAATTCGAAGATGATACCGGCACCGGCGTCCCTGGCCGGACGCAAATCCCTCCACGATGTTCAGATCAACTGATAGTGCCGATCGACGCAATTGATCGAGCACCGCGGCATACGACGGATGCCAGTTAGTGGCCGCAAATCGGTGAACGCCGACGACTACGGCATGCGCCCGTTGCCAGGCAAGCAGTTGCTGGTGAGATCGCATGATGCAACCACGTCAGTGCCGCCGGGCATGAAGGAACAAAGCGACGCACCACCACCCGCGATTTACGCGACCTGCTCTCCCCGCTCTCCCCGCTCTCTTGCCGGTCAAACTTGAATCTGCGCCCCGAGCTCAACGACGCGGTTGGGCGGAAGGCCAAAAAACGTGGCTGCGCTTAACGCGTTCCGGCTCATCACGGCGAACAGCTTGGCGCGCCACGGCGCCATGCTGTTCGGCGGCGGCACCGCCCCGCGAGCGACGATCAGCGTCTCGCGTCCGAGGTAGAAGGACACCTCCTGCGGCAACAGCGGCGGCGCAGCTTCGCCCGCTTCGTGCAGGAAGGGTGAGGCCGCGGCGAGAATCGCCGGCACCTTCGGCGATTCCATGAAGCCGTATCGGGCGCGCACCAGATAGAACCCGGCGCCTTCGGACGTCACCGTGACCCGCTCGGCGATGTTGACCTGGGGAATCTCCTCCGATGTGAGCGTCATCAGCACCACCTTCTCGTGCAACACCTTGTTGTGCTTGAGGTGATGCAGCAGCACCGGCGGCGCCACGCCCGCGATCGAGGTCATGAATACCGCGATGCCGGGTACCCGCGGCGGCTTGCGGCGTTCGATGTCGGGGATGAACAGCGCCAGCGGCAGCGACGCGTCGGTGAGAATCGCGGTGACCTGTTGCCGGCCGCGGCGCCAGGTGCTCATCAGGATGTAGATCGCGGTCCCGGCGGCGAGCGGGAACCATCCTCCCTCGACAAACTTGACCATGTTGGCACCGAAGAAGGCGAGATCAACCGTGAGGAAGATCGCGGTGAGCAGCGCCACGCGCCACAGCGGCCAGTGCCATAGCCGGTACGCCACTACCGAGAAGAGAATGCTGGTGATCAGCATGGTGCCGGTCACGGCGACGCCGTACGTCGCGGCAAGATTGTCGGCGTTCTTGAAAAAGAGGACCAGGGCGACGCAGCCGACCCACAGCGCCGCATTGATACCCGGCATGTAGATCTGGCCGATCTCGGTGCTGGATGTATGCGTCACGCGCATTCGCGGCACGAAGCCGAGCTGCATCGCCTGCTGCGTGATCGAGAACGCGCCCGAGATCAGGGCCTGCGACGCGATCACGGCGGCGACGGTGGCGATCACCACCATCGGGTAGAGGCCCCACGACGGTACCAGCGAGTAGAAGGGATTGATCTGGGCCGTGGGCTGGACCAGCAGCAGGGCGCCCTGGCCGAAGTAGTTGAGCACCAGCGCGGGGAGCACCAGCGCGAACCATGCCAGGCGGATCGGCCGGCGTCCGAAGTGGCCGAGATCGGCGTACAGCGCCTCGCCGCCGGTGACCACCAGGAAGACCGCGCCGAGGACGAAGAAGCTCTGCAGCCGGTTGCCGAGCACATACCGCACCGCGTAGAGCGGATTGATCGCGGCGAGCACCCGCGGCTCGCGGATGATGCCGGCGATGCCCAGCACCGCGATGCAGGCGAACCAGAGGATCATCAGAGGTCCAAACATGCCGCCGACGCGGGCGCTGCCGCGGTGCTGCACCAGGAAGAGGCCGGTCAGGATCAGCACCGTGAGCGGTATCCCCCAATGTTCGAAAGCCGGCGTCGCGACTTGGAGGCCCTCCACCGCCGAGAGCACCGAGATGGCGGGCGTGATGACGCCGTCACCGTAGAGGAGCGCGGCACCGAACAACCCGAGCATCAGCAGGAACTGTCCGCGTCGCGACGCCGCGCCCCTTGGCCGCACCAGTGCCAGCAGCGCGAGGATGCCGCCTTCGCCGCGGTTGTCGGCCCGCAGCACCATGGCGATGTACTTGAACGAGATCACGAAGTTGAGCGACCAGAACACCAGCGACAGCACGCCGAGGACGTTGACCGTGGTCATCGGCACGGCGTGGGGGCCGTTGAAGCATTCCTTGAGCGCGTACAGCGGCGACGTGCCGATGTCGCCGTAGACCACGCCGAGCGCGGCCAGGGCGAACCCGGCGAGGGCCTTCCCCGCCGGTTGGGGATGCGGTTCGCTCACCTGCCGCCGTTGGCGGAAGGCGCGCCAGCGGCGGGCGCAACGGTCGCCGCACCCACCGAGTCGACCAGCTTGACGAATGCGTCGGCGGTCCGGATCACGTCGAGGGTGTAGAGACGGCCGCCGATCAGGAAGGTCGGCGTCGAGTTGACGCCGAGCTTGTTGCCTTCCTGCCACGACGCCTCGATCCGTCCGGCGTACTTCGCCGACTTCATGCAGGCGTCCCACCGGGACATGTCGAGCTGCGCGCCGCTGGCAATCGACCGGAGTACCGGCATCGGATTATTGCCGGTGGCCCATTCGTGCTGGCGCGCGAAGATCTGGCCCTTGACGTCCCAGAAGTGGCCCTGGTCGTTGGCGCAGGCGGCTGCAAGAGCGGCGACCCGGCTCCAGCGGTGCTCACCCTCGGTGCCGAGCGGGAAATCGCGGAACCGGAATCGTGCCTTGCCGGTGTCGATCAGCCGGGTCTTGAGGTCGGGAAACCAGACCGCATCGAAATTGGCGCAGTAGGGACAGGTATATGCCGCGAACTCGGTCACCAGCACGGGCGCCGAGGGCGAGCCGATTGTGTAGCCCTGGAAACCGCTGGTGTCCGCCGGCGTCACCGTGATGTTGGCGGGCATCGACGGCGCGCTGGTGCCCGTCATCCGGGAGTAGATGAAGTACGCTCCGCCGGCGACCACCACCGCCAATGCGATGTAGAACGGCCTTTGACTCGACGCCATGGTTCCTCAGGCGCGTGGGCGGCGAGCGCGGGACCCCGGACAGGGTCGCGACGACCCAGCGCGCGGATGTGAAATGATGCCGCGCTCGCACCGGCCATGCCCTGCCGGCGCCAGCGACAATCTAACGGCCGGACCCGGCGATTTGCCGGGAACACCCGGGCTTCCCTATATTGTTCTCGCATCGCAACAGACACGTCCGGGCACCGTTGCCCGGCGAACTCCTTGCAGGAAGGTCGATTGCCGAAGAAGAAGTCCGCTCCCCGCGCAGCCGCCATGCCCACCACGTTTGATCAGGCCCGCGACGAGCTGTTCAGCCATATCCTCCGCTGCGGCGTCCTCGAAGCGGCGCCGGAACACCAGAAGGAATGGATGGACGACACCATGCAGTACATCGCCGAGCGCTATGGCGACCTGGCGCCGGCGCAGTTGGAGCAGATTCGCGTCCTGGGCGACCGATTCTGCCAGCCGGTTGTGAAGCACACCACTCCGGCGGCGAAGGAAGTCGAAGTCGAGGTCGGTCAGTCCTGAGCCGCGTTACGCCTCGATCACGATCTCGGTCCTGACCGGGATTGCGGGGTTGAGCGATAGCAGCACGCTGCAGTACTTCTCCACCGACAATTCCACCGATCGCCGGGCGGCGGTTTCGGTCAGGCCTTCGCCGGCCAGATGGAAGCGGAGCGTCAGCTCGGTGAACGGCCGTGGATATTCGTCCGGCCGCCGACCCCGGATCTCGACGTCGCAGCGCGCCATCCGGATCCGTTTTTTTTCCAGAATCGACACCACATCCGAGCCGGCACACGCGCCCGCCGCGGCAGCAAGCATCAGCACCGGACTGGGTCCCTGCTTGCTATCGGCGTCGATCAGGACGTGATGACCGGACGGCGTTTCGGCGTCGAAGCGCAGGTCTCCGTTCCACCGAACAGTGGCGAAGGGGCGTTCGGGATCTGTCATCGGGCCCTGAGCTTCCGGAAGAACGGCTGGTGGTAGTCGTAGATGGCGTAAAGACCCACGGCCGCGGTCGCCCAGGCAAGCCGACGCATCCCGCTCCATCCCAGGACGAACGTCACCAGCGTCGCCATCTGCAGCATGGTGACGGCCTTGCCGCCGGGGCGCGCCGGCACCGCAGCCACGCGCCCGGCCGCCAGCGCGCTGAAGAACGCGGCGGACGCCACGATATCGCGTGCCAGCACGGCCAGCGTCTCGTACCAGGTGAGCTGCCCCGCGATCCAGACCACGGCGAACGCCGTCGCGACGAAGAGCTTGTCGGCGATCGGGTCCAGCACCACGCCGATCCGGGAG
>JBOHRZ010000268.1:0-4346 GCA_050732975.1 Gemmatimonadales bacterium | reverse complement strand
GTCGCTCATCGGTCTCACCGATGACCACATCGCGGTCGCGCTCACCGATACGCTCGGTGCTCCACTGCCCGCGGCGCCGGCGATCGCAATGGGCGCGCCGGCCGGGACGCCGCTCCAGGTTGCCGGCAGCGCGGCGGCGCTCGAAGCGGCGACGTACAATGTGCAGGTGGAACGTCGCGCCGCCATTGGAAGTCCGGGGCTGCTTGCCGGATTCGACACCGGCAATCCACCCAACGAACCGCAGGGCCTGCTGCCCACTGTCGGTGTGACGATCCCGTTGCCGATCTTCAACCGGAATCGCGGGCCGATCGCCGAGGCTGTGGCGAAGCGGGCCGGCGCCAGTGCCGACCTGGCGCAGGTCCGATACGACAATCGTCTCGGGACCCTGCGCGCGCAGCGGGAACTGGCGGCGGCGTCCAGCCGGGTGACGCGCGACCGTGATCTCCTGGTCAGCGCGGCGCGCGTGTCGCAGATGTCAATGACGCAGTACCGCGAGGGTGCCGCTCCCCTCGCCAATGTTCTCGAGGCGCAGCGCACGGCTCGCGAGGTCGAAGGCCAGTACTACGACGATGCTGCTGCGGCGCTGATCGCGGTGGCGACGTTGCGACTGCTGACCCTGACTCCGGAAGGCATCACCCCATGACGGTCTGGTGTCGGACCCTGGCCCGCCGGCGCGTGGTAATGGGCTCGGCCGGCATGCTGATGGCTGCTTGTGGCCACCACGGATCGAGCGGCGACGAATCCGACTCGACCGCCGCCGAGGTGCCAGCCGCGGTGGCGACGGTCGCGGTCGGGGAATTCACTGAAACGATCACGGCGAGCGGCACGGTCGAGCCGCGCGCGGGTCACGCCGCGACCCTCGGCGCACCGGCCGCGACGCGCATCGTGAACGTCATGGTCAGCCTGGGGCAGCGTGTCCAGAAGGGCCAGCCGCTGATCGCGTTCGAGGAAACGCTGTTCTCCGCCGCACTGGCGAGCGCCAACGCCGGAATGGCCGCAGCCCGGCAGAGCTACGCTCGCACGACGCGGCTCGTCGACGAGGGGATCGCGGCGCGCAAGGATCTCGATCAGGCAGCAGCCGACCTCGGCAAGGCGCGCGCCGACAGCGTCATCGCGAAGCGTAACGCCGATCTGGCGACGCTGCGTGCGCCATTCAGCGGCGTGGTGACGCGCCTCGACGCCCAGGTGGGCCGGCCGGTCGACCCGGCGCAGCCGCTGATCGACATCGCCGACCCCGCGGCGCTCGATGTGATCCTGACCGTCACTCCGGCGGTCGCCGCCCGCATTCATTCCGGCGATCCGGTGAAGCTGGCGGCCGGCAGCCAGCGGGACGCCGCCCCGATCGCGAGCGGGCGAGTCGCTGACGTTGCCGGTGCAGTCGATTCCGCGACCCGCTCGGTCGCCGTGCGGATCGAGGTGAACAATGCCCAGCGCACGCTGCGGATCGGCGAGGGCATCTCGGCGACCATCGATCTCGGGCTCCGGAAGGACGCCCTCACTATTCCGTCCGAGGCACTGGTTCCGCAAGGGGACAGCTTCACGGTCTTCGTCGTTGATTCGCAGGGCGTAGCTCACGCGACCGGTGTCCGCGTGGGCGGTCGCCGGGATTCGACGGCCGAAATCACGTCCGGTCTCGCCGCGGGGCAGCGCGTCGTGACCCGGGGCGCTTTCGGTGTCGAAGACGGGGCGAAGATCGTCCCGCCGAAGCCGTGAGCGACCGGGGCACGTTGTTCGCCGCGGTGGCCGCGCAGCGCCGCTTCGTCTTCCTCGTGGTGGCGTTGCTCAGCGTGGGCGGCATCTGGGCGGCGACCCGACTGCCGTCATCGATCTATCCGGAGCTGGAGTTCTCGCGAATCACCGTGGTCGCCGAAGGAGGCGCCCTCGGCGCGCGCCAGACGCTGTTCAGCGTCACCCGCCCCATCGAGGAGACCGTTTCCCTCGTGCTCGGCGTCATCCGGGTGCGGTCGCGCTCGATTCGCGGCGGCAGCGAGACCAACATCAGTTTCGCGCCGGGCACCGACATGATCTACGCCCTGGAACAGGTGCGCGCCCGGGTCAACCTGATCCGGGGGACCCTGCCGGCGGGGCTGAACATCCAGATCGAGCGCCAGACACCGTCGCTCTTCCCGATCATGTCGTACAATCTCGAGGGCGGCGACCCCGCGACGCTGTACGACATCGCGCGATACCAGATCCGGCCGCTGATGTCGCGGGTGCCGGGCGTCGCCCGCGTCGACGTGATGGGCAGTGACGTGCGCGAAGTGGAAGTGATCGCCGATCCGGTGCGGCTCGCGGCGCAGGGCCTGACCTACGATAGCCTCGCCGCAGTGATCCGCGGTGCGACCACGCCCGTAGCGGTGGGGCGGATGCCGTCGGATTATCGCCAGTACCTGATCGTGACCACCACCGAGGCGCATTCGGCTGACGACGTCGCCGCCATCGCGGTGGCGCCCGGCGTGCTGGTGCGCGACATCGCCGACGTGGTGCCCTCGACGGAAGACCGGACCAGGATCGTCGCGGGCGACGGGCGCCCCGCCGCGTCGATCGCGGTCTCGCGGCAGATCGGCGGCAACGCCCTGGCGATCGCCGACAGTATCGCGTCGATCAACCGGAGCATGAAACTGCCGCCCGGTGTCCACATCGAGCCGGTCTACGACCAGGCGATGCTGGTCCGTGACGCGGTGCGTTCGGTCCGGGACGCCATGATCATCGGTGCAGTGCTGGCGGTCGTGGTGCTGCTGCTCTTCCTGCAGCACGGGCGGATCACCGCGATCAGCGCCTCATCGATTCCGATTACGCTGATGATCACCGTGCTGGTGATGGATTTCTTCGGCCAGACGTTCAACCTGATGACGCTCGGGGCGATGGCGATCGCGATCGGCCTCGTCATTGACGATGCGGTCGTCATCACCGAGAACATCGTCCGGCATCTCGCCATCGAGAACAACGCCGGCCGCAACGAGGCGATCCGCCACGCCGTGCAGGAACTGGTCTGGCCGGTGACCACGTCGACTATTACCACGGTGGTGGTCTTCCTCCCGCTGGGTCTGCTCACCGGCGTCGAGGGGCAGTTCTTTCATGCCCTCTCAATTACGCTCACCATCGCCGTGCTGGTGTCGCTGCTGCTGGCGTTGACGCTGATCCCGCTGCTCAGCGCCGCCTACCTTCCCGAACACGATCCCGCCGCGACGCATCGCCCGAATCGGATCTTCGACGGATTGCAGCGTGCGCTCGCCGCGCTGACCGACGGCTACGGCCGGGCGCTGGGCTGGTCGCTGCGCCGTCCGCTGCTTGCCATCGGGGTCGCCGTGGTCCTCGTGGGCGGCGGCCTGCTGGCGCGCCGGTTCATCGGCACCGGATTCCTTCCCGAGATGGACGAGGGCGCCTTCGTCCTCGACTACGTCACCCCGGGCGGCACCGCCCTGGCCGAAACCGACCGGATGGTCCACCGCGTGGAGGAAATTCTCCTCGCCACGCCGGAGGTGGAGGCGACCTCGCGGCGGACCGGTGCCGAGCTGGGACTCTTCGCCACGTTGCAGAACAGTGGCGACATCATCGTCCGGCTCAAGGCGCGCAGCCAGCGCGATCGAACGGCCCAGGAGGTGATCGATGACGTCCGTGCGAAGGTCAACGCCGCGCTGCCGCGGATGCGCATCGAGTTCGTCCAGATCCTCTCGGACGTGATCAACGACGCGGCCGGCAATCCGCAACCGGTCGAACTCAAGATCTTCGGTCCCGATCTCGCCGCGCTGGAAGGCTACGGCCGGAAGCTCGGCGACAAGCTCGAGAAGGTCGACGGCCTGGAGGACGTCTACAACGGGGTCAGCGAACCGACGGCCGAGCTGATGATGAACATCGACGGCATCGGGGCCGAGCGCGCCGGGATCACCCCGCAGGAGGTTGCCGGTCAGGTGAGCGGCGCGCTGCTCGGTGCGGATGCCGGCGAGGTCCGATTGGAAGACCGCTCCATCGGCGTTCGCGTCCGCGCTCCGGATGCCGTGCGCTACGATCCCCTCGAGCTCGCCGCACTACCGATCGAGACCGCCCACGGCCATGCCCCGCTTGGCACCTTCGCGACCTTCACGCCCCAAGAGACCCGTGCCGAGCTGCTGCGCGAAAACCAGCAGCAGATGATCAGCATGACCGCCGACATCAGCGGCCGCTCCCTGGGAAGCATCATCCGGGACGTACGGCCGATCCTCAACGACACGCCGCCGCCGGCCGGCGTGCGCGTCGAGCTTGCCGGACAATACGCCAGTCAGCAACACGCTTTCCACGCCCTGCTCGCCGTGCTCGCGCTCGCATCGCTCAGCGTCGTCGGCGTCATGGTATTGCAGTTCCGGTCG
>JBOHRZ010000267.1:0-4346 GCA_050732975.1 Gemmatimonadales bacterium | reverse complement strand
GGGCCGGAGTCAGCACCCAGGCACCGCGATCGTCGCGCAGCACCCAGGCGTCGGTGACGATCATCCCCTTGGGAGTGAGGAACGCTCCCCAGACTGCCGAGCCCGGCCCCGGTCGAACGACGTCGTTGGTAAGGAGACCCTGCAGGCACTCGATCGCACCCTTCCCGTCAAAGCGGAACACGGCATCGTCGACAGCGATGGTGTGACGCTCCTGCAACCCGGCAAAATCCGCGGCCGTGAGCACGACGTGCGGCAGCATGAAAGCAAAGATAGAAGGAGGGAAAGAGGGAAGGAGGGAACGAGCAAGCAATCCTTCCCTCCTTGTCTCCTGTTTTTTTTCAGGCGGCGCGAAATTCTCCGAGGAATTGCACTTCCGGGCAGGCGCGCAGCTTGGCGAACGCGCGTTCGCGCAGCTGGCGGATTCGCTCCCGGGTCACGCCGAGCGCCACGCCGATCTCTTCCAGCGTGAGTGCGTCGCCGTCGGGTTCGAGGCCATAGTACATGGAGAGAATCCGCCGCTCACGCGGCGTGAGATAGCGGCGGAAGAGCCGATCGATAAAGTCGCGGCGCAGGATTTCGTCGGTGCGGGTTTCGATCTCGCTGCCTTCGCCAAGCGGCAGGCGTTCTCCGAGTGAAGCAGAGCGCGAATCCGACGATTCGGTTGGTGCGTCGAGGGATACTTCGGTGACAAAGAGCCGCCGGGCGTCGCGAACGTCCTCGATCGGAAGTGACAGCGCGGTGGAGAGTTCGCCGTCGGTGGGCGTCCGTCCCAATTCCTGCGCCAGCAGTCCCTGGGCCTTGGCGAAGCGCACCACCGCCGTATTCTGGTTGAGCGGAAAGCGGACCGAGCGCGTCTGTTCCGCCAGCGCCTTGAGCACCGCCTGTCGCACCCACCACACCGCGTACGAGATGAACTTGACGCCGCGATCGGGGTCGAACTTGCGCACGGCGCGGAGCAACCCCTCATTGCCGATGGCAACCAGGTCGCCAAGCTCCAGTCCGTGACCCTGATACCGTTTGACGAAGGCGATCACAAAGCGGAGATTCGCGGTCACCAGTCGATCGGCGGCTTCCGGATCGCCGGCGCGCGCACGACGCGCCAGCGAGCGCTCTTCGTCGACGCTCCCGATCATCGGGAGATCCTTGATGTCGCGGAGATATTGCTCGAACGACTCGGCGGCGACGAGATGCGCGGGACGCGCGCGAACGGACACTCGGCGGCTGCGACGGGGCATCAGGGGCCCACTCTGTTGCAGGAATGTGTTGGGAACTTGGCGAAAACCTGCCCGCAAGATGATGCGTTCTGCTACCGTGTCAAGTGGGCTAAGTCTCTACAATGCAATAGGTTGCCGAGATTGCTGTTGCGCTGTTCCTGCACATCCTCAACAGTCCGCTATCCACAATGATGTGCATGAATGCCACAAACGATTGCATGCCATGGCGCTGCATGACTGCAACATGAATTCGGGATGTGGGTAACTCTCAAAGAACCTGCGCGACCAGTTGCGCATCGATCGCGATCGTCCAGGCCTCGCCGTCCCGGGCGGCAGTCCCGAATGACGCCGGCAACGCGGCGCGGACTCGGCCAACGCGGTTCTTCTTGTCGCGCGACATCGCCGCGATGACGCGGTTGCGATCGAGGCCCGGTGGCGGGCAAGTCGGCAGTCCCAGGCGTTCGAGCAGAGCCTGCATCCGGTCGGCAGTGCCGGCCGCGGTGACGCCGAGAGATTCGCCGAGTCGCGCCTCGGCAACAAGCCCCATGGCCACCGCCTCGCCGTGCGGCACGGTGTAATCGCTCGCGAGTTCGATGCCGTGCGCAACGGAATGTCCGGCGTTGAGCAGTGCGCGGCGGTCGTTTTCGCGCTCATCGCCCGAGACGATCCCGGCTTTGAGCGTCGCGCTACGGCCAATGAGGATGACCAGCGCGTCGGGATCGCGGGCGGCGATCCGGTCCGCGTTGTCCACGATCCAGTCACCGTAGCTCGCGTCGAGAATGGCCGCATGCTTGGCAGCTTCGGCGAGTCCTTCGCGATAAATCCGTGCCGGGAGGGTGCCGAGAAGCGTCGGGTCGCTGAAGACGGCGAGGGGTGGATGGAACGCGCCAACGAGATTCTTGCCGGCGGCGGTGTTGACGCCGGTCTTGCCGCCGATCGCTGCGTCGAGCATGGCCAGCGTCGTCGTCGGGATCGCCAGCCACGGCACGCCGCGCAGGTAGGTCGCAGCAACAAAGCCGGCGAGGTCGCCGGTCACGCCGCCGCCCATTGCTACGATCACGCTGTCGCGGTCGAAATGCGCGGCGACGAGGCGATCGGAGAGTTGACCCCATGTTTCGCGGGTCTTGCTCGCTTCGCCGGCCGGGAACGTGAACAGTTCCGCGTCGGGAAGCGGCGAGACCATCGCGCGGGCGACCTGGTCGTCGGCAATTACCGCCACCCGCGCGCCCGGCAACCGATCCTGGAGAAACGGCGCCACGTCGTCGCGAGCCCCGGCGCGGATGGTCACCGGGTAGCTACCTCCCGCGTGGCGCACGACGATCGGCTCTACCAGGCGACGTCCCGCACACCGGCGCGGTGGTTGGCGACGCGCGCCATGACGAACAGCAGGTCGGAGAGCCGGTTGAGATAGACCAGGAACAGCGGCGGAACCGATTCGGCATGCGACAGCGATACGACGCTTCGCTCGGCGCGGCGGGCGATGGTCCGGGCGAGGTGCAGCGCGGCGGCCTTCGGGGATCCGCCCGGAAGGATGAATGACCGCAGCTCGGGCAACTCGGCGTCCATGGCATCGATCGCCTGCTCGAACTCGGCGACGCGCTGCTCGGAAAGCGCCGCCTTGGCAAGTGCCTTCTCCACTCTCGCCGGATCGGGGGTTGCCAGATGGCCGCCGATCGCGAAGAGATCCTGCTGCGCGGTTTCGAGCAACCGGTCGAAGAAATCCGTGGGTGCCGTGGCGCGGACCATGCCGATGGCCGAATTGAGTTCGTCGACGTCGCCGTAGGCCGCGACGCGGGAATGGTCCTTCGGCACCCGGCCGCCGCCGAAGAGCGCGGTTTCGCCGGTATCGCCGGTGCGGGTGTAGATCCGGGGCGCCACGCCGGGAAACTAACCAGCGAACGCTATTCAGGGCGCGGGAGGACTTCGAGCATCTCGGCTATCGAGGTGAACTTCTCGCGCGGACGCCCGGCGGGGGCGCCGCGGGTTGTTTCGGCGCGATCGATCGCCTGCCAGTCTGTCCAGTCGACGACGCGGATGTTGCGGCGCGCCAGCAGATCGTCCAGTTCTTCGCCGCGATGCGGCGCCGGCGCGATCACGCCGGCTTCGGCGTCCGCCAGCAGATGCGAAACGGTTTCGGCGGCGCAGGCCTTGTTGGTGCCGATGACGCCCTCCGGCCCGCGCTTGATCCAGCCGGTGACATACAGGCCGGGGACGGGTACCCCCGAGTCGACGCTCGCCAGCACGCGGCCGGCCGCGTTGGGAACGACGCCGCGCCGGGCATCGAACGGGACGCCTTCGATCGGAACGGCGCGATAGCCGATCGAACGGAAGACCAACCCGGCAGGCAACGCGAGCCCTTCGTCGGTCGCCACGGCGCGAACGTCGCCGCGACCGTCGGGGAGGAGATGGTTGCGGACCAGATGGACCTTCTCGACCTTGCCCGTACCGCTGAGTTCGATCGGCGATACGCAGAAATGAAAGACGATCCGCCGCGACGCCCCGGTATCGCCGCGTTCTGCCCAGCGGCGGAACTCGGTCAGGTTATTGGCCGCATTGCGGTCGTCGCCCGCCAGCCGTTCGGCGCTGACGGGATCGAGCGACAGGTCGGCCGGGTCGACGAGCACATCGACTCCTTCGATCTCCCCCAGCTCGCGCAACTCCGGAGTGGTGCATGCGGCCTGAACGGGGCCGCGGCGCGACAGTATGTGCAGGGTACGCACCGACGCGCCGCGCAGTGTGTTCAGCGCGTATGGCGCCAGATCCGTCGTGGCCAGATGATCAGGGTCGGTTGTCAGGATCCTGGCGATGTCCATCGCGACATTGCCGATGCCGACGATCGCCGCCGACTCCGCCGCGAGATCGAACCGGCTTTCGACATACTCGGGATGCCCGTTGTACCAGCCGACGAATTCGGTGGCGGAATGGCTGCCGCCAAGGTCTTCGCCCGCGATGCCGAGGTGGCGGTCGGTTGCGGCGCCGACGGCGTAGATCACGGCGTCGTACAGGCGTGCGAGGTCGGCACCGCCGATGTCGCGGCCCACCTCGACGTTGCCGAGGAAGCGGAAGCCGGGCTTCTCGGCGATGCGCTCGAAGGCGCGCGAGACGGTCTTCAGCTTGGGATGGTCGGGCGCC
>JBOHRZ010000266.1:0-4358 GCA_050732975.1 Gemmatimonadales bacterium | reverse complement strand
GGCCGACTCGGTGATCTCCGGCGCGCCGCTCCCAGCCGACATCGACAGCGCCCTCGCGGTTGCCATGGCGCACCGCACCGATCTCGCGGCGGAACGACAGCGTCTCTCCGCGATGGAACGTGATCTGGCCGCGATCCGCGACCAGGCGATCCCCACGCTGTCGGCTTCCGGGTACGGCCAGACGTCGGGCGTCGCGTTCGACCAGCTCTACGGCACGTGGAACATCGGCGTGGCGCTGTCGTGGCCGATCTTCGACGGATTGCGCCGCCAGCGGCAGGCCGACGAACAGCGCCTGCGCCTCGATGCCGAACGATTGCGGCTGCACGATCTCGAGTCGAGCATCGAGGCCGATGTCCGCGGCGCCGCGCTCGACATCGCATCAGCGCGCGACCAGTTGGCGCTGGCCAATGACCGGTTCAATCTGGCGCAGGAAGAACTCAGCGAAGCACAGCAGCGATTCACCGCCGGCGTGGCCGGAAGCATCGAGACCCGGCAGGCGGAATCCGAACTCGCCACCGCGCGCGACGCAGTGATTCAGGCGCGGCTCGCCGCCGGAGCGGCGCAGGTCAACGCGGCGAGAGCCATGGGATTGCTGAACAGCGTGAAGTGAACAGCGGGAGAGCGGGGAGAGCAGGGAGAGCAAGGAGACGAAGGCGACGAAGGAGACGAAGGAGAGTGACGGAGGAGACGGAGGTGATGGAGGAGAGCGGGGAGAGCATGGGAGCGTAGGCGGGCGGGAATTCAGCGTTGTTCAGAAGGAGCAAGTGGTTCATGGCGATTCGATTGCCGATCGTGCTGGTGGGTGTCGTGGCGGTAGCGGGCCTCATCTGGGGCACGAAGAAGTACATCTACTCGCGCCACCACGTGACCACCAATAATGCGCAGATCGATGGACGGCTGGAGCCGGTCGCGAGCAAGATCCAGGCGTTCGTCGACCGCATTCCGGTAGACGACAATCAGGAAGTGCACACCGGCGACACGCTGCTGGTACTCGACCAGCGCGACCTCGACGCCGAGCTGGCCAAGGCCCGGGCCGATCTCGCATCGGCGATCGCCATGGCCGGCAACGGCCACGCGGCGGGGCAGCTCGCTGCGCAACTGCAGGCTGCCCGTGCCACGGCGGCAAGCTCCGACGCGGCAGTGGCGTCCGCCCAGGCGGCGGCGCGGAAAGCCAGCGCAGATCTGGAACGGACCAAGGGGCTCGCCGCGAAGCAGATCGTCGCAGCGCAGCAGCTCGACGCAGCACAGGCCGCCGCCACCACGGCCGATGCCAACCTTCAGGCGGCCGAACGGCAGGCAGCCGCCGCGAAGGCCCAGGCGTCAGCCGCCGAAGCAGCACTCGCCGCCGGAGATGCGCGAGTCGCCGCGGCCAGGGCCTCCGTCGAGTCGGCCGAACTCAAGCAATCGTATGCGGTGATCACCGCCCCGTTCGACGCCGTCGTGAGCAACCGAACTGTCGAGCCGGGCGAGCTGGTTCAGCCCGGCCAGACCACCATGACGCTGGTACCGACCAGCGACATCTGGGTCACCGCGAACGTGAAGGAAACCCGCCTCGGCGATGTGGTGGTGGGAGATTCCGTGAGCTTCACCGTCGACAGCTACGACAATCACCCCTTCACCGGGACGGTGGAAAGCCTGTCGCCGGCAACCGGGGCTCGCTTCGCGCTGCTGCCGCCCGACAACGCCACCGGCAATTTCACCAAGGTGGTGCAGAGCGTGCCGGTGCGGATCCACATCACCTCGCCGCGCGACCCGAAGTATCCGTTGCGCCCGGGCATGTCGGTCGAGGTGTCGATCAAGATCGAGAAGGCCTGACCTTCGTCCCGCCGGCTGTCGCGCGGATCAGCGCGGTCGCAAACGCGACGCCATCGCGGAAGGATTTGACCGGTATCCGTTCGTCCCTGCCGTGCATCCGTTCTTCGCCCACCGGCATGGCGATTCCTTCGACACCGTAGACCGGTATCGCGGCGTTGCGGAAGTAGAGTCCATCCGTCGCGCCGTTTTCCTGTACCGGAACAATCGGCACCTCGTGGCCCCATGCGGCGAGGGTCGCGGTGCGGACCAGCGCGATCCGCACCGGCAGCAGCGGCGATGGCGGCGACGGTTTCGCAGGTGCGACTTCGGCGATCGCGACGCCGGTGTCGCCGACGGCCTGGCGCAGTGTCGCGAACACGGCGACCGAAGTCTCACCGGGAATCAGCCGGCAGTTGACCGTCGCGGTGGCGAGCGCCGGGAGCGCGTTCTCGGCGTGCCCGCCCGACAGCATCGTGGGGATGCAGGTGGTGCGCAGCAGCGCGTTGTACGACGGAGCGACCCGCGCCAGGCGAAATGCCGCGAGCGAATCCAGCGGCTCCCGGACCACGGCCCGGATCGTCGCCGCTTCGGGCGCCGCGACGAATGGTGCGCGGGCCGCCAGTTCGGCACGGGCGACCTCGGTGAGATCGATCGGAAAGGCCAACGCCTCGATGCCTCGGAGACCGTTCACTAACTGGTAGATGGCATTGTCGCCCCGCGGCAGTGACGAATGGCCGCCGGGATTGCGGGTGGTGAGCGTCACGGTCCAGTAGACCTTTTCGGCGCTCTCGACCTCCAGCCATGCCAGCTTGCCGCGATCGATCGCCGGGCCGCCGGCGTCGAAGTTGAACACCCATTCGGCGTCGATCAGATCGCGATGGTTGCGCACCAGCCACGCGGCGCCCGGTTCGTCGGCGGATTCCTCGCCCGACGTGAGCGCCAGAATGATGTCGCGATCGGGCGTCACTTTCGAGCGGATCAAGGCCAGCGCGCCGGCCACCAGCGTCGCGGCGGGCCCCTTGTCGTCGATGGTGCCGCGGCCGTAGAGCCAGCCGCCCTTTTCCGTCAACGCATACGGCTCGATCGACCAGTCACCGCGCAGCGCGTCGACCACATCGAGATGCGCCAGAAAGAGCACCGGTTTCGCAGTTCCCTTGCCGCGAATCCGCACCACCAGATTCCGGTTCTTCGCCTCTGGACCAACCAACTGCACATCGGCGGCGGCGAGTCCGGCGGCGCGGAACCGCGCGGCGAGCTTCTCGGCAAGCGGTGTCACGTCGCCCCGCGCGAGCGAGGTGTTCATCGAGACCATTTCCGAGAGAATGGCGCGCGCTTCGCGCTGGGCGGTTTCCGATGGGGCCTGCGCCGCGAGAGGAATGGTGGCCGGAACAAGTAGCGCCATCGCGATGAACTTCATTACGACTCCATGCTGACGATGCCCACACCACCGCCGCCCCTTCTCACTTCTCACTTCTCACTTCTCACTTCTCACTTCTCAATTCTCACTTCTCACCCCTCACCCTCCCCGAGATACGGATACCGCCAGTCGGTCGGAGGATTGCCGACTTCCTTGATGGCGCGCGCCGAAATCCAGCGATAGAGGTTGAGGATGCTGCCGGCCTTGTCGTTGGTCCCCGAGGCGCGGGCGCCGCCGAACGGCTGCTGGCCCACCACCGCACCGGTGCACTTGTCGTTGACGTAGTAGTTGCCGGCGGCGTGCCGCAGCGCCTGTTCCGCCGAGACAATCGCGGCCTGCTCCCGCGCGAAGATCGAACCGGTGAGGGCGTACGGCGACGCGGTGTCGACCAGCTCGAGCACCTCGTCCCAACTGCCGTCGTCGTAAACGTAGGCCGAGAGCACTGGTCCGAAGAACTCCACCGTCATGATCTGGTGTCGCGGATCGGTGGTTTCGAGCAGGGTCGGTTCGATGAACCATCCCTCGCGGCCGTCGCAGTTGCCGCCGGCGACGACCTTGACCCGCGGATCGGCCTTCGCCGCCGCCAGCACCTTTTCCAACCGCTGGAAGGCGCGCTGGTCGATCACCGCACCGACGAAGACCGAGAAATCCTCCGGATCGCCCATGCGGATCTGCGCCATCTCCTCGCGCATCCGCTTCGACACCTCGGGCCACAGCGACTTCGGGATGTAGCAGCGCGACGCGGCCGAACACTTCTGCCCCTGGTATTCGAACGCGCCGCGGATCAGCGCCGTGACCAGCGCGGGAACATCGGCGCTGGGATGGGCCAGAATGAAGTCCTTGCCGCCGGTCTCGCCCACCAGTCGCGGATAGCTCCGGTACGAATCCAGCCGTTCGGCGACGCCCTTCCAGAGGGTGTGAAAGACGGCGGTGGATCCGGTGAAATGGATCCCGGCGAGCCGCGGGTCGCTGAGCAACGTGTCGGTCACCGTGCCGGACTCGCCCGGGATGAACTGGATCACGCCGGGCGGCAGCCCCGCGTCGCGGAGCACCTGATAGAAGACCCAGTTCGACAGCAGCGCGGTGGTCGACGGCTTCCAGAGCGAGACGTTGCCAAGGATCGCCGGCGCGGTGGGAAGATTGCCGC
>JBOHRZ010000265.1:0-4368 GCA_050732975.1 Gemmatimonadales bacterium | reverse complement strand
GCGCTTGATGACCGCACCCCGCTGCTGGAACGCGCCAAGTTCCTGGCGATCTTTTCGAGCAACCTCGACGAGTTCTTCCAGGTCCGGGTCGCGGGCGTACGGGAGCAGGTGGCCGCGCGGCGCCTCGAGTTCGCTTCGGACCCGCTGACGCCGAGCCAGCAGCTCGCCGAGATCCGCGACACCGTGCGCGACATGGTACAGTTGCACTCGCAATGCGTCGCGCAGGACGTATTGCCGGCGCTGGCGCGCAACGGGATCGTGATCCATCGCAGCATGGACGGCCTCCCGGCGGGCGAGCAGCAGCACCTGCAGAGTTACTTCCGATCGAATGTCTACCCGGTGATCACCCCGCTGGCGGTCGACCCGGCGCATCCGTTCCCGCACATCTCGAACCTTTCGATCTCGTTGGCCGTGTCGCTGGTCGACCAGGGCGGACAACCGCGGTTCGCGAGGGTGAAGGTGCCGAAGCTGCTGCCGCGCTGGGTGCCGCTCGCTGCGCCGACTCAGTTCATGGCGCTGGAGAACCTGATCGGCGCGCACCTGGAAACGCTGTTTCCGGGGATCGCGATCGCGGGATGGCATCTGTTCAGGATCACCCGCAATACCGACCTCAACCTGGAGCTGGGAAATGGGCCCAGCGACGAGGCCGAAGATCTGCTGGAGCTGATCCAGGAAGAGGTCAGCAACCGGAAATTCGGCGAAGTGGTGCGGATCGAGGTCGACGCCTCGATGCCGCGCGAGCTTCGCCAGCGGTTGATCGAGGAATTCAACGACGCCGACGCCGGCGAAGGGCTGCCGCTCACCGAGGACGATGTCTTCGAGGTGGCGGCGCCGCTCGACGCCACCGACCTGGCCAGCATCGCCGCGCTGGATTGCCCGACGCTGCGTGACCCGCCGTTCACGCCGGTTACCCCGCGGAGGCTGGTCGAGAACCGCGATCTCTTCGCAGTGATCCGCGAAGGCGATCTGCTGCTGCACCATCCGTACGACTCATTCCAGTCGTCGGTGGAACGGCTGATCGAGCTGGCCAGTGAGGATCCCGACGTCCTGGCGATCAAGATCACGCTCTACCGGACCGGCGGCGAGATCGCCCGGTTGCTGGCCCAGGCGGCTTCGCGCGGTAAGCAGGTCGCGGTGCTGATCGAGTTGCAGGCGCGCTTCGACGAAGAGAACAACATCAGTTGGGCGCGACGCTTCGAGGATATCGGCGTGCACGTGAGCTACGGCGTGGCCGGGCTCAAGACCCACGCCAAAGTGCTCCTGATTGTACGGCGCGAGGGGTCGCGGATCCGCCGCTATGTCCACATCGGCACTGGCAACTACAACCCGCGCACGGCGCGCTACTACACCGATTTCGGGCTGATGACCGCCGACGAAGATCTCGGCGCCGATCTGAGCGATCTGTTCAACGTGCTGACCGGGTTCGGTGAACCGTCGGGCTATCGCAAGATGCTGGTGGCACCAAAATGGATGAAGCGGCGCTTCCTGGAGTTGATCCGGCACGAAGCCGACGTGTCGCGTGAGGGAGGCCAGGGACGGATCCTCGCCAAGATGAACGCCCTGGTCGATACCGACATCATCGAGGCGCTGTATCAGGCGTCGATCGCCGGCGTGCGGATCGACCTCAACGTGCGGGGCATCTGCTGCCTGCGGCCGGGGGTGCCGGGCGTGAGCGAGAACATCCGGGTGATCTCGATTCTGGGACGCTTCCTCGAACATTCCCGCGCCTTCGTGTTCGGCAACGGCGGCGACGAGGAGGTCTGGATTTCGTCCGCGGACTGGATGCCGCGCAACCTCGATCGCCGGATCGAGTCGGCTGTGCCGGTGGCCGACCCGGTCCACCGGGCCGAGATCCGCCGGCTGCTGGAGACGATGCTGGAGGACAACCGCCAGGCGTGGGACATGGACGCTCACGGCCGCTACGCGCAGCGCCACCCGGCACCGGGCCAACCGGAGCGCGCCACTCATCGCCTGCTGGCCGAGCAGGCCGCCCGAGGCTTGGTGACCGGAACCTGACTGCGACGCGCCAACGAGGCGCGGTCATCATTTCTTCGAACAAATCCCGCTGCCATCGCGTGTCGTGACCGCTGTTACCGACCCGTGACCCAACCGACACCGCCGTGTGATGCCTCGGGGCGCTATTAGACCGCGCCCGGGTGAAGGCCGCGGTCTCCTGCCACTGCCGCCCGCTCGCCGGGCATCATCCACTCTCGCGGCAGGCGGAGGCTTCATGCGTCTTTCCAATGTGTGCCGGGTCATGCTCGCGGTGGCCGTCAGTCTCAGCGTCCATGCGGCGGCGGCTCGAGCCCAGGTCACGGTCGCGGGTGTCGGGTATCTGCAGTATGGCTACAGCCTGAAAACCGACTCGACCATCGCGCACCCTGGTCACGACAACAATTTCGACGTTGCTCGCGCCTACGTGAACATCCTCGGCAAGCTCGCCAACGGCGTGCAAACACGGATCACGACCGACGTCGATGGACGGAAGGCCGCGGGGCGAACCAACTGACGATCCGGCTCAAGTACGCCTTCGTAGGCTGGACCCCGGACCACAGCGCGCTGACGTTCAAGACCGGTCTGTTCACCACGCCCTGGATCGACTACGAGGAAGCGCTGTACGGCTATCGGATGCAGGGCACTACCCTGTATGACCGCAACGGCTTCTTCCCGTCATCGGACTTCGGCATCGGCGCCGATGGCACCTGGAGCGGCGACGCGGTGAACATGCAGGTCGGCATCTTCGACGGCGAGGGATACAGCAATGCACCGGGCGATCCCGGCAAGGACGTGGAAGGCCGCGTCTCGTTCCGGTTGGCCAAAACCAACCTCGCGAACAAGGTCGGCGGCGTCCGGCTGACCGCCTTCGGGCAGGTCGGCAAAGCGACCGGCGGTGGGTCGCGCAGCCGCTTCATCGGCATGCTGTCGTACAAGTCGAAGCAGCTCACCCTCGCCGCCGAGTACGGCCTCCGCCAGGATTCGACCGGCGCCAACACCCCCAAGCAGAAGGGCGCCGCACTGGGAGCCTATGCCATTCTCAACATCCCGAATTCGAAGGCCGCCCTGCTGGTGCGTTACGACAACTTCGACCCCAACACCGACTCCACCTCGGCTGGCAGCCCCACCGTCGGCAACACCGCGATCGACAAGCAGTCGCGGATCATTGCCGGCGTCTCCTACGCGATTGCACCCAACCTCCGGGTGATGCTGGATGCCGATATCAACTCCCTGCAGTACGGCAGCAGCAACGCCTTCAAGGTGGCGAACCAGAACCTCTACTTCCACACCGAATTCACGTTCTAAGCGACGACAACCGGTACTCACACTGGAGATGGACACGATGGCAAAGAAGCAGCTCGAACGGATCGGACTGGCAATGCTGGCGGCGGCGACGCTGGCGGTGCCGGCGGCCCTGGCAGCGCAGTCGCTCAACGGCGCCGGCGGCACCTTCATCAACCCGCTGATGCAGAAGTGGGTGACGGCGTACGCCCAGAAGACGGGCGTAAAGATCAATTATCAGTCAGTGGGGTCCGGCGCGGGGATCCAGCAGTACACCCAGGGGACGGTCGATTTCGGCGAATCGGACGGCCCGCTCACCGACAAGCAGCTCGCGGCGGTCGACGGCAAGGTCCTCCACATTCCCGCGACCCTCGGTGCCGTGGTGCTGACCTGGAACGTGCCGGCGCTCGGCAAGACCAAGTTGCGGTTCGACGGCCCAACGATCGCGAATATCTACCTCGGCAAGATCACCAAGTGGAACGACCCGGCCATCGCCAGAATGAATCCCGGCGTCAAGCTGCCGAGCAGTGACATCATCGTGGTCCATCGCTCCGACGGTTCGGGAACGACATATATCTTCACCGACTATCTGAGCAAGGTGTCGCCAGAGTGGAAGGAGAAGGTGGGTAATGCCACGTCGGTCAACTGGCCGGTGGGCCTTGGCGGCAAGGGCAGCGAAGGCGTGACCCAGCAGGTGAAGCAGGTCGAGGGTGGATTCGGCTACGTCGAATTGATCTATGCCCTCGCGAACAACCTTGCCTTCGCGGATGTCAAGAACCCCGCCGGCACGTTCGTGACGCCGTCACTCGCGACGACGACCAGTGCGGCGGCGGGCGCGAAGTTTCCCCCGAATACCGACTTCCGGGTGTCGATCACGAATGCGCCGGGACCGCAGGCCTACCCGATCTCGTCGTTCACGTGGTTCCTGGTTCGCCCGGACATGACCGACGCCACGAAGGCCAAGGCGATGAAGGCCTTCCTGCAATGGATGGTATCGCCGGAAGCCCAGGGAATGGCGCCGGCACTCCAGTACGCGCCGCTACCGAAAGAGATCATTACGCTGGAAAAGGCTCGCTTCAAGACGTTGAAGGC
>JBOHRZ010000264.1:0-4387 GCA_050732975.1 Gemmatimonadales bacterium | reverse complement strand
CGTTGTGGGTGTGGTCCGCGCTGCATCCCGATTCCTGGCGGGCGCGATTCATCGACGCCGCGACGGTGCTGGGATATGCTCTGCCGTCCTTCGTCGTCGGCATGGTACTGGTCTGGATCTTCGCGGTGACCCTGCGCTGGTTTCCCGCGGGAGGGTTCGGCGACCCGCTGCTGTCTCCTGATGCCGGCATCAGCGCCGTGTTGTGGGATCGATTGCAGCACCTCGTGCTGCCTCTCACGGCGCTGGTGATCGCCACGCTCGCGGTTCCGCTCCGGCAGCAACGCACCGCGTCGCTGCATGCCGCGGCGCAGCCGTGGGTGCTGGCGGCCCGGGCTCGCGGGGTGCGTCCGGGCCTGGTGGCCTGGCGCCATTGCTGGCGTCCGGCGCTCACCCCGGTGATCACATTGCTCGGGCTCTGGTTGCCGCTGCTCGTCGCCGGAGCGGTCTTTGTCGAATACGTCTTCGCCTGGCCCGGGGTCGGATTGCTCATCGCGCACGCGACCGAAGACCGCGACCTCCCCCTGGTGATCGGATGCGGCGTGGTCCTGATCGCCGCCGTTCAGCTCGGCTCGCTGCTGGCCGACGTCCTCTATCGGGTCGTGGATCCCGGGCAGCGCACCGCATGACCCGGGAGGCTCGCGCCGGCATCGCGCTGCTGATCACGCTGGCCGCGTTCGCGATCGTGGTGCCCTTGGTTGCCCCCGACCCGCTGGCGCCGTCCGACCTGCTTCATGGTACCCTGCGCGCACCGTCGGGCGCGCACCTGCTGGGCACCGATCAGTTCTCGCGCGACGTGCTGGCCCGATTGGCGTATGGGGCACGGATCTCGCTCGGCGTTGCGGCGATCGCGGTCAGCATTGCGGCGGCGATCGGAGCCGCCCTCGGACTGGCCGCCGGCGCTGCCGCCGGCGGGTTGGCGCGGCTTCTTGGCGGGCTCATCGACCTGGCGCTCGCGGTGCCGCGCCTGATCGTGCTGCTGGTGTTGCTCGCTGCGCTGGGTCGCCTGCCTGCACCAGCGCTCGGCCTGGTCCTGGGGCTTACCGGGTGGCCAGCCGTGGCGCGGCTGGTTCGCGGCGAGACTCTCCGACTCCGCCACGCGCACTATGTCACCGCGGCACGGGCGCTGGGCGCCACGCCGGGACGGGTGGTCTGGCGCGACATCTTCCCCGGGACCGTTCCCGCCTTGCTGGTGGCCAGCAGCCTCGGCCTCGCCGACGCCGTGCTGCTCGAGGCAGGGCTGTCATTCATCGGCGTTGGTGTCCGTCCGCCAGCACCGTCGTGGGGCGGTATGTTGTTCGAGGCGCGCGACCATCTCACCGACGCCCCGTGGCTGCTGATCGCGCCGTCGCTGGCCTTGGTCGCCGCCACGTTCGCCGCCACATTGCTCGGGGATGCCCTGCGTCGATCCCTTCAACCGGAATCGGCATGACGGCGCTGCTGGAAGTGAGCCAACTCAACATCAGATTTCCGGCGCGCGACGCGCCGGCGCTCGAGCCGGTCGACGACGTGTCGTTCACTGTGGCGCCGGGCGAATTGGTGGCGCTGGTCGGCGAGAGCGGTTGCGGCAAGTCGCTTACCGGCCTGGCCCTTCCCCGGTTGCTGCCGCGCGGCGCCGAACTGGGGGCGCAGAGCGCGATCCGTTTCGACGGCGTCGATCTCACCCGCCTCGCGGAACGCGATCTGCGCGCGTATCGCGGGCGCCGCATCGCGATGGTGTTCCAGGATCCGATGACATCGCTCAACCCCGTGATGCGCATCGGCAAACAGATTGCCGAGGCGATTCATGCTCATCGCCGGATCTCCCGACGCGATGCCCGGCAGAAGGTCCTCGCCCTCCTGGGCGAAGTGGGCATCGCCGATGCGCCGGCCCGGATCGACGACTATCCGCACCAACTGAGCGGCGGGATGCGCCAGCGGGCGCTGATCGCGATGGCGCTGGCGGGTGAACCCGACCTGCTGGTCGCCGATGAACCCACCACCGCGCTTGATGTCACCGTCCAGGCCCAGATCCTGGAATTGCTGGACCGCTTACGCAGCACCCGGCGGATGGCGGTGCTGCTCATCACGCACGATCTGGGAATTGTGGCCGGTCGGGCCGACCGGGTGCTGGTGATGTACGCCGGTCGGATCGTCGAATCCGCCCCGACAACGCAGCTGTTCGCTCGACCGGCTCATCCGTACACGATGGGTCTCTTCGCGTCGATTCCGCGACTCGACGCGACCACAACGCGTCTCACGCCGATCCGCGGCACCGTGCCGCGACCGGACCGCTGGCCTCCCGGGTGCCGCTTCAATCCGCGCTGCCCCGTCGCAATCGAACGGTGCCTGGTCGAACGGCCGCCGCTCGACCCGGTCGGTCCCGATCAGCGGGCCGCGTGCTGGGTGGCGCTGGCGGCGGCGCCGTGACCGCTCCCCTGATCGAGGTCGAGCACCTGGTGAAAACCTTTCACGCGGGGGGAGGGTTCGCGCGCCGGCGCACCGTGCACGCCGTGACCGACGTGTCGTTCACGATCGCGGCGGGCGAGACCCTCGGACTGGTGGGAGAATCGGGCAGCGGGAAGACCACCGTCGGACGGACGATTCTCCGTCTCGAGCCGCCGACCAGCGGCGTGGTCCGCTTCGATGGCCGCGACCTCGCACGGCTCGACCCGAGCGAGCTCCGGGCTACGCGGCGCCGCATGCAGATCGTATTCCAGGACCCGTTCGCGTCGCTCAACCCGCGACGCACCGTCGGCGCGTCGGTCGCCGAGGGGATCCAGATTCACCGGCTGGCCGCGCGGCGCGACGTCCCCGTGTTGGTGGCACGCCTGCTGGAGGAGGTCGGCCTCGATCCGGATTTCGCCGCCAGATATCCGCACGAGCTGTCCGGCGGCCAGCGCCAGCGGGTCGGCATCGCGCGCGCGCTCGCGGTGAATCCCACCTTCATCGTGTGCGACGAACCGGTTTCGGCGCTCGACGTGTCGGTTCAGGCGCAGGTGCTCAACCTGCTGCTCGATCTCCGCGACCAGCGCGACCTCGCCTATCTCTTCATCGCCCACGACCTGGCCCTGGTGCGCCAGGTGGCCCATCGTGTCGCCGTGATGTATCTCGGCACCCTCGTCGAGGTCGGACCGGCCCGCACGGTGATCGACACGCCCCGTCATCCGTACACGCAGGCCCTCGTGTCCGCGGTGCCGCGGCCCGATCCGACGCTCGCGACATCGCGCATCGTCCTTGAAGGCGACCCGCCATCGCCGGAAGCGCCGCCGCCGGGATGTCCCTTCGTTACCCGGTGTTTTCATCCCCACAAGGATCGCCGCTGCGTCGACGAACGACCGCTGCTCCGACCGCTGGACGGCCGCGACGTGGCGTGCCATTATGCGGAAACGGTGGCGCCGGCGTTTCAATCCACGCTGGAGTTAGCGCCGTGTATCTTGCGGTGTCCTCACTCCAGGTGCGTTCGATGTCCGCCAAGTTGCGCTCCTCGCTGCTCCTCGCCGCCGCATCGATCGCGCCGGTGGCGCTCCGGGCCCAGCTCCGTCCGGTAACGTGCTGCAACAAGGGCCCGGCTATTGTCTACGACATTTCGTTTCCCAACGCCGCGCATCACGAGGCGGCGATCAAGGCGACCTTCACCGCGCTTCCCAGCGGCCCGGTCACGTTCCGCATGGCGCGCTCATCGCCCGGACGCTACGCGCTCACCGAGTATGCCGAGAATGTCAACTCGGTCACCGCGATGAATTCCCGGGGCAAGCAGCTCCCGGTGGTGCACGGCGATCCCTACAGCTGGACGGTGAGCGGCCACGACGGCACCGTCACGCTGTCGTACAACATGTACGCCGACGTCGGCAACGGCACCTACTCCGGCTTCAATCCTGAACAGGAGCACATCCAGCCGCAGGGAACGTTCGTCTACGTCAAGGGACTCGAAGCGCGACCCGTCCGGGTCACGTTCCACCGCCTCGATCCCGCCTGGACGATCGCGACGCAACTGGTGCCGACCCGTGACTCCGAGACGTACACCGCCCCCGGGATGCAGTATTTCTTCGACTCTCCCACTCACCTCGGCATCATCCAGTGGCGGCAGTGGACCGAGACGCACGACGGTGTGACGCAGACCTGGCGCGTCGCGCTCGACGACCCCACCGCGGCGCAGGCGATCGACGCCTACGCCAACGGACTCCGCAAGATCGTCGACGAAGAGCGCGCGGTGTACGGCGAATTTCCGAAGTTCGACTTCGGGACCTACACCTTCGTCGCCTGCTATAGCCCCGAGTGCGGGGGCGACGGCATGGAACATCGCAATTCCACATCGGTGACCGGAGGATCGTTCGGCGGCGACGGCACCCGCGGCTTCGCCACCGCGGCGCACGAGTACTTCCATTCCTGGAACGTGAAGCGGATCCGC
>JBOHRZ010000263.1:0-4448 GCA_050732975.1 Gemmatimonadales bacterium | reverse complement strand
GCGCGGAGATCGGCGCGCTCCGACTCTTCGATCACCGGCAGCACGATGTACGCCTGTCCGCCGGCATTCGCCGTGGCACGTACGAATTCGAAGACCCGGTTCCGGTGCGCCGGAGCCCGTAGTGCGGTGCGCACCGGTGCCCGCCCGGGCGGACGCTGCCGCAGCACCGAAATGTCGAGGTCGCCGAAGCGGGTCAGCGCCAGCGAGCGCGTGATCGGTGTCGCGGTGAGCAGCAGCACGTCCGGCGCCTCGCCCTTCTGCATCAGCGCCGCACGCTGCTCGACGCCGAAGCGATGCTGCTCGTCGATCACCACCAGGCCAAGCCGGGCGAATTCCACCTTCTCCTGCATCAACGCATGGGTTCCGACGGCGAGCACGGTGATTCCCTCGGCGAGCCGCTGCCGTGTCGCGCGCTTGTCGGCGTCGCCAAGGCGCCCCAGAAGGAGCTCGGGCATCAGGCCGAGCGGCGCGCCGAGTTTCGAAATGGTGCGGTGGTGCTGTTCCGCAAGCAGTTCGGTCGGGGCCATCAGCGCCGCCTGGTAGCCGTTCTCCAGCGCCAGCAACATCGCGAACAGCGCCACCACCGTCTTGCCGGTGCCCACGTCGCCCATCAGGAGTCGGTGCATCCGCTCCGGCCTGGTCATGTCGGCAAAGATTTCGCGAATCGCCTTCCGCTGATCGGCGGTGAGTTCCCACGGCAGGTGCTCGCGCAGCTGCGTCGTCAGTGTGCGATGGACGACGAACGGCGTCCCTCGCTGCCCTTCGCGCGCCAGTTGACGCGCCCGCGACAGCATCAACTGGAGGTCGAGCAGTTCGTCGATCGCCAGGCGCCGGCGGCCCTGCTCCGCCGCCGCGATCGTGTCGGGCCGATGCACGGCGTAGAGCGCTTCCGGCAGGGACGGCAGATCGAACCGACGACAAAGCGCCGCGGGAAGGATGTCGGGGACGATCGCCACCATGTCGTCGAGGTGTTGCTGGATGATGGCCCGGATCTGCTTGTGGCTCAGCCCCTCCGTCGCCGGGTAGACCGGCAGCACCCGTCCGGTCGCAGTCCCGTCGGCGTCATCCAGGATGACCAGCTCGCGCGGTGACATCTGGCGGCCGTGATAGAACCGCACCGGTCCGGCGACGAGCACGAGCTGTCCGGGATTCACGACCCGGTCGAGGAACGCCTGCCCCGGCCAGGCGCACTCCAGCTGTCCGCTGTCGTCCTGCAGGATCGCGCGGAAGACCCGCAGCCCCTTCCGGGTCGGCAGCACGGCCTTGCTCAGCACCCGTCCGACACAGACGACATCGTCGCCGACGCGCGCGCGCGCCATCGGCGTCACCGACGAGGCGTCGATGTAGCGGTGCGGGATATGGAAGAGCAGGTCCTGCACCGAGGTCACGCCGAGGCGGTCGAAGGCCTCGGCGCGCCGGGCACCGATTCCCTTGAGGTACTGCACCGGCATGTCGAGACGAAGCGGGACCACGCTGCAAGCTACCGCGACGCCGCGGCGGCGGCCTTCGCGCTCACCGTGCCTTCGGCGGGCACGGTGGCCGACCGCGGACCGGTCAGCCACGACACCGCGAAGAACACCACCAGCGACAGCGCAAGTGCCAATCCCGATGCGCTGACGCCGTCGGGAAGCGCGTACGTCCCGGCGTGGTTGAGCGACTCCAACAGCAACGTCACCACCAATCCCGTCGACATCGAGGCGATCGCGCCCTGACGGGTAGCTCCCGGCCAGTTGAGTCCGATCGCCAGCGACGGCACCAGGGCCGTCGCGAACAGGCCCCATCCGAAGATGCCGAGAAAGGCGACCACCGCTCCGCTGCGGCTGGCCAGCAGGGCCGCACCCGCCGCGATCGCCACCGTCGCGATCCGGCCGCCGCGGAGTTCGTTGCCGCGCGGCCGGCCGAACGCGACCGGCAGGTCGTGGGTGATCGCGGCGGCGCCGACGTTGAGGAAGGCATTGACCGTCCCCATGATCGCTGCCGCTATACCACTGAATACTATAGCTGCCAGCCAAGGAGCCGTGCGTTCAAGGAGGAAGCGCGGCGTGGCATCGTCGTTGCGGGCCAATGGAGTCATGCTGCCGTCGAGCACCGCGGCCTTGACACCGAGTCCGACGCCGACGAAGAGCAGCAGGGTCACCAGCAGCACCAGGGTCATCAGCAGCGGGTACCAGCGCAGCCTGGCCGGATCGCGCAGCATGTAGTACTTGCTGATCACGTGGGGCTGACCGAGCGTCCCGACGCCGAAGAGGAAGAACAGCGACAGCGCGCCGATCGGAGTGAGGTGCCCCCACGGTCCGAGGTACGCCGCGTCGTGCGCCAGGATGTGGTGCGAGATCCCACCGAGACCGTGACCGCTCCGGAGCACGGCGAGAAAGACCAGCACCGATGCCGCCGCTTTGATCGTGCCCTGGAAGACATCGGTGTACACGCCGGCCAGAATCCCGCCGGTCGCCGAATAGGCGACCACGACGACGGTGCCGATCCAGATTGCCGCGACCAGCGGCAGTGAAAAGATCGCCTGCAACACCAGCCCGAGCGCGAGGAGGTTGGTCGCGATGTAGCCGACCGTAGCGATCACGATCGACGCGGCACAGATGCCCTGTGCCGCCGGCGACCGATAGCGCACTCCCACTGCATCGGGAACCGTGATCACTCCGAGGTCGTCGCGCAGGGCTCGCATCGGTTGCGCCAGGAGCCAGGCGCTCATCGGCGTCGTCACCGACGCGGAGAGCGAAATGAACAGGGCGCCGATGCCCGCGCCGTACAGCAGGCCGGGCCCGCCAATGAAGATGAAACCTGACAGCGTCGCCGCCATCGCGGCCAGGGTCATGGTCCAGAGGCCGATGCCCGGCCCGGCGACGAAAAAGTCTTCGCGGGTCCGGGTGCGACGCGCCGCCCAGACCGCGATCGCGGCGCAGACCGCGAAATAGATGACGCCGACGATGACGAGTTGGGGCGAGGATTGGTGCGGAATGGCGGGCGTCTGCCCTGCCGCCGTACCGGGCATCATCGATCGCGCCGGCGGAAGGTCGCCGCGAAGACCAGCGGCAGGACCACCACCGGAAAGATGCCCACGCCGTAGACTTCGATGGCGGCTCGAAGCGGCAAGCCCAGCACCAACCACGGCGGATCGGACCGGATGAGCAGCACGGCGCCGAAAGCGCCGCCGATCACGACGAGGAGGAAGCCGCCAACGAACAGCGCCACGGCGGGTGGCACCCCCGACCGCATCGCTCCCAGCGCCGACGCACACGCGATCATCAGCGCGCAGCCGATGATCATGCACGCGACGCCAAACGGCGGTGCTCCTCCGGGCATCCAACCGGAGGCGTAGCCGGCCACGATCAGCAGCGCCGCGCCGAAGACGCCCGCGACCGACGCCGACTCGCGCGTCATCACTCCGCGCCGACCAGGATCTCCGCCATGCGCCGCGGGTCGAACGCCTCCAGGTCGTCAAGCGATTCGCCGGTGCCGATGAAGCGGATCGGGGTGGCGAGTTCGCGCTGGACGGCGATCACGGCGCCGCCGCGGGCCGTGCCATCGAGCTTGGTGATGATCAATCCGGTCGGCGGCACCACGGCGGCGAACATCCGCCCCTGCTGCACGGCGTTCTGGCCCACCGTCCCGTCGAGCACCAGCAGGACTTCGTGCGGCGCCCCGGGCAACCGTCGACCCGATACCCGGACCACCTTACCGAGTTCCGCCATCAGGTCGTCCTGAGTGTGGAGACGGCCCGCCGTGTCGATCAGGAGATAATCGACGCCGCGCGAGATGGCGGCGCTGATGGCGTCGAACGCGACGGCGGCGGGATCACCGCCCGGCGCGCCGGCCACGCAGTCGACCGCGATCCGCTCGGCCCAGAGCTGCAACTGGGCGATCGCGCCGGCGCGATAGGTGTCGGCCGCCGCCAGCAGCACCCGATGACGGGCGCCGACCAGCCGCCCGGCCAGCTTGGCAACGGCAGTCGTTTTGCCGGCGCCGTTGACACCCATGACGAGGACCACGGATGGCCCCGACGCCGGCCGGGCCAACTCGCCCGGAATTCCCGCCGCGGCGAGCATCCCGGTGAGGCGCTCCAGCAGCGCGGCACGAAGGTCACGTTCGGAGCGGAGTGTTCCCTTGCGTACCCGTGCCTCCAGCTCCTCGACCAGTTCGACCGTGGCATCGACGCCGAAGTCCCCCTCCAGCAGTGTCTGCTCGATCCGCTCCAGATCGTCGGCGTTCAGGCCGCGCGCCAGCGCGCCGACGTCGGTGAGCGCCAGCCGCTTGATCCGCTGCCAGAAACCCGGTTTGCCGGAGAGAGTTGCCATCAGGCCGGAAGTGTGGTCGTAGAGGATTCGCCGGTCAATAATCGCTGCGCGCCGGGCCGATCACCGCAGGCCGTGACGACGGCGGAGCACCCATTCGCCGGCGAAGCCCGCGATGGCGATTGCGAACAGCCAGAGCAG
>JBOHRZ010000262.1:0-4448 GCA_050732975.1 Gemmatimonadales bacterium | reverse complement strand
GGTTTTGAACCCCACCTTCCAGCAACTGGAGTTTTCGCAGATCGACATGATCGTGGTCGGCTCGGCCGACTCGGTGATGATGGTCGAAGGCGGCGCGCTCGAAATTGCCGAGTCCGACGTGCTCGAGGCGCTCAAGGCAGCCCAGATCGGGATCCGCGAGCTGATCAAGCATGAGCAGAAGATCATCAGCGCCGAGGCAAAGCCGAAGATGACCTGGAAGGCTGCGGCGAAGGACGACGCGCTGATCGCTCGCGTGCGCGAACTCGCCGAGAAGCCGATGGCCAAGGCGATCAACGCCCGCGACAAGGGCGGCCGGGCCGAAGCCCTCGCTGCATTGCGGGCGCAGGTGCTGGAGCAGTTCGGCGAGGAATTCGCCGATCGGCAGCGCGAGATCGCCGCCGAGTTCGAAGAAGTCGAGTATCGCGCCATGCGCGAGCAGATCCTCGCCCGCGGTGAGCGAGTTGACGGCCGCGACCTCGACACGGTGCGACCCATCACGGTCGAAGCGCATGTGCTGCCGCGGCCGCACGGCTCGGCGCTGTTCACCCGAGGGGAAACTCAGGCGCTCGCGGTGATCACACTGGGTACCGCCGACGACGAGCAGCGACTCGATGGCATCGACGTCGCCGGCGAGCACACCAAGTCGTTCATGCTGCACTACAACTTCCCGCCGTATTCGACCGGCGAGGTCAAGCCGGTGCGCGGCGTGTCGCGGCGTGAGATCGGTCATGGCGCCCTGGCGGAGCGGGCACTGCAGCCGTTGCTGCCGCACTTCGAAGACTTCCCCTACACCATCCGGATCGTCTCGGAAGTGCTGGAATCGAACGGATCGTCATCGATGGCGACGGTCTGCGGTGGCTCGCTGGCGCTGATGGATGCCGGCGTGCCGATCAAGGCCCCGTGCGCCGGCGTGGCGATGGGTCTGATCAAGGAAGGCGCCAAGGTCGCGGTGCTCACCGACATCCTCGGCACCGAAGATCATCTCGGCGACATGGACTTCAAGGTCGCGGGGACGAAGGACGGCATCACCTCGATCCAGATGGACATCAAGATCGAAGGCATGTCGCTCGACATCATGAAGGACGCGCTCGACAAGGCGCGCAAGGGCCGACTGCACATCCTTGGTGAAATGAACAAGGTGCTGGCTGAAGCGCGCCCGGAGATGTCGCCGTGGGCGCCGCGGATCATCACCATCCAGATCAAGCCGGACAAGATCGGCGATGTGATCGGCCCCAAGGGGAAGACGATTCGCGGCATTCAGGACGCCACCGGTGCCAAGGTCAACATCGATGACAGCGGCCTGGTGACGATCGCGGCGGTGGGCCAGGAAGCCGGCGCCAAGGCGCGCGAGATGGTGATGGCGATCGTGGCCGAACCCGAAGTCGGCAAGATCTACGAAGGGCCGGTCAAGAGCGTCACGGCGTTCGGCGCGTTCGTCGAAATCATGCCCGGCGTCGAAGGGTTGCTCCATATCTCCGAGCTCGATCACAAGCGGGTCGAGAAGACCGAAGACGTGGTGAAGAAGGGCGACATCGTGCAGGTGAAGCTGCTCGAGGTCGATGAGCGTGGCCGGATGCGGCTGTCCCGGAAAGCGCTCATCCCCAAGGCATGATCGCCGGTGCAGTGACGGACCGGACGGTCCGACTCGACGAGGCCCTCTACCGCACCGACTGCGGCAATGGCCTCGTCGTCGTGACGGAGAGGATCCCCCACGTCCGTTCGGCGGCCGCCGGGGTCTGGTTCCGGACCGCGAGCGGTCATGAGCCGCGCGAGAAGATGGGCGTCTCGCACCTGCTCGAGCATCTGGTATTCAAGGGGACCGAACGCCGCACCGCCCGCGAGATCGCCCTGGCGCTGGAGGTGCACGGCGGAGCGCTCGATGCCTTCACGTCGCGCGACCACACCACCTTCCAGGCCCACGTTCTCGACGCCGACTTGGCACTTGCGGTCGATGTGCTCACCGATCTGGTGCGCCATCCGCTGCTGCGCGAAGACGACCTCGCCCTCGAGCGCAACGTGGTGCTGGAGGAAATCAACGGCGTCCTCGACGCGCCCGACGACTATGTCGGCGAGCTGTGGAACGAGGAGATGTGGCCGCGGCACCCGTACGGGTATTCGATTCTCGGTACCCGGGAGACGGTGTCGGCGCTCACCGCCGCCGATCTCCGGGCGCTGCACGAGCACGGGTATTACCCCGGCAATGCCGTGATCGCGGTCGCGGGCAACATCGAACATCCTGCCGTGGTCGAACTGCTCGCCCGGCACGGCTGGATGGACGGTGCGGCTCGGGCGCCGCAGCCCGGTGTCGGCCCGGCCGGCGCAACCCGCGGCGCGGTCCGCACGGCGGTGCGCGAACTGCAGCAGGTGCACGCGATCGTGGGCACCGATACGGTGGACGGCTCGGACGACCGCCGCTGGGGGCTCGCCCTGCTCAGCGCCGTGATCGGCGGCGGGATGTCGAGCCGGCTCTTTCAGCGGGTGCGCGAACAGCTCGGGTTGTGCTATGCGATCAGCGCCTGGCATGCCTCCTATCACGCGGCCGGGATCTTCGGTGTGTACGTCGGAGCGCAGCCCGGCACCGCCGATCGCGCGCTGCAGGTGATCGGTGAAGAATTGTCCGGCATCTCGACGGCCGGCGTCCCCGGCGGCGAACTCGACGACGCCAAGGGTCAGCTCAAGGGCAACGTGATCCTGGCGCTCGAGAGCGTGGTGAGCCGGATGAACCGGCTCGCGGTCCACGTCCTCAATGACGAACGATATCATTCCATCGACGATGTGCTGCGGTTGGTGGATGGCGTCTCGGTCGACGAAGCCGCCGCGCTCGCCGCCGAGTTCCTGGTTCCCGAACGAATGACGACGGTGCGCCTCGGACCGGCGTGACCGAACCCTCATCGCGCGCCTGGCGCGTGCAAGCGAGCTGACATGCTGATCGGTGTGCCGAAGGAGATCAAGACCAACGAAAATCGTGTCGGTCTGGTGCCGGCGGGCGTTGAATCGCTGGTGCGGGTGGGGCACAAGGTGGTCGTCGAGCGGGACGCCGGGGTCGGCAGTGGCTTCGCCGACGACGCCTACACTGCCGCCGGCGCCGCGATCGCGCCCGACGCCGACGCGGTCTGGTCGAAGGCCGAGATGATCGTCAAGGTCAAGGAACCGATCAGCGTCGAGTGGCCGCGGATGCGCAAGGGACAGGTGATGTACACCTACTTCCATTTCGCCGCCGACGAGCCGCTGACGCGGGCTGTCATGAAATCGGGCGCTATCGCCGTCGCGTACGAAACGGTGCAGCTTCCCAACGGGCATCTTCCGCTCCTTACGCCGATGTCGGAGGTCGCCGGGCGGATGGCGGTGCAGCAGGGTGCCAAGTACAATGAGCAGCTCTTCGGAGGCCGCGGCATTCTCCTCGGCGGCGTCCCCGGTGTGGCGCCGGGCCGGGTGGTGATTCTCGGCGGCGGCGTGGTCGGCATCAACTCGGCGAAAATGGCGGCCGGCATGGGCGCCAACGTGACCATCCTCGACACCTCGCTCGACCGGCTGCGCTATCTCGACGACGTGCTGCCGCGCAACGTCGATACGGTCTATTCCAACCGCTACAATATCCTCGAGGCCATTCGCCACGCCGATCTGGTGATCGGCGCCGTGCTGCTCCCCGGCAAGAAGGCGCCGCACCTGATCACCCGCGCCGACTTGGCGTTGATGCCCAAGGGCGCCGTGATCGTCGACGTCGCGGTTGATCAGGGCGGTTGCGTCGAGACCATCAAGCCGACTACGCACGAGAATCCCACCTACTTCGTCGACGGCATTCTGCACTACGGTGTGGCCAACATGCCGGGTGCAGTGCCGCGGACGTCGACGCTGGCGCTCACCAACGCGACGCTGCCCTACGCGCTCAAGCTCGCGGCGCACGGATGGAAGGATGCCTGCCGGCAGGATCCGGCGCTCCGCCTCGGACTGAACGTCGTCGATGGCAAGATCGTCTATGCTGGCGTCGCCGAGGCATTCGGGCTCGAGGCGACGGACGTGGAGAAGGTGCTGTAAGAGCAAGGAGAGCGGGGAGAGCGGGGAGAGCAAGGAGAGCGGGGAGAGCGGGGAGAGCGAAGAAAGCGAGGAGAGGGTGGGAGAGTCGGTGGTCGAGGTGCTGATCGCGCGGCTGCCGCATGGAGCGGGGCTGCCGCTGCCGGCGCGGGCGACTCCCGGTGCGGCGGGGATGGACGTCGTGGCCGCCGCCGAAGTCACCATCGCGCCCGGTGCCCGCGCGCTGGTGCCGACCGGCTTCTCGGTCGCGGTGCCCGACGGATACGAGGTGCAGTTGCGGCCACGTTCAGGACTGGCCCTCCGTCACGGCGTGACGCTTCCCAACACTCCGGCCACGATCGACAGTGATTACCGCGGCGAGCTGCAGGTGATCATGGTCAACCACGGCGACGCGCCGTTCGAGGTCCATCGTGGCG
>JBOHRZ010000261.1:0-4508 GCA_050732975.1 Gemmatimonadales bacterium | reverse complement strand
GCTCAACCGGTCGCCGACCCTTGATCTGTTCCATCTCATGAGTGGGACCGGCACCACTTACTTCGACGCGACCAAGAACATGATTGTCGGGCCACTGCCGTGGGTAACGCTGGGTGGGATCCTGGCTCTGAGCGTGACCGTGCTCCTCGTAACGTATCGCGTATTGCGCAGCCGGGATTTCTGATGATACAAACTGCCCTGCCAACCAGGATGCTGATGCTGAAGGCGTGGTATGAGAGCCGGATACGCCTGCTCCTCGTTGTCACCGTCACAGCGGGCTTGTGTTGCGTGTTCCTCGTCTTTCACGGCCGATTGCACTCTCATATGCGTGACGCAACGCCGGTTGACGCGAGTTACAACGGATACGTGTACCTCCGAATCTACGGGGGATACGTGCGCGGCCTTTTCCTCTTCTTTGCGATCGTGCTGGGGCTGGGCGGCCTTCAGCGGGAACGCGCACACGGGAGCATTGGTTTTACATTGGCGCTCCCAGTCGCGCGACTTCAGTTGCTGAGCGCACGAGCCCTCGTGGGACTCGTACAAGTGGCAATCGTTTCATGGCTGCCGGTGTTGCTCGTGCCGAGCCTGTCGGCAGTGGTAGGCGAGCACTATGCGGTCGCACAATCTGCGGAATTCGCTCTATTGTGGACGGTCGTTGGTGCCGCTGTCTTCAGCGCTTCATTTCTTGCCTCGGCCGTGATTTCCAACGAATATGCGGCGTTGACCGCCGTGCTCTTCGCGTTCTACGTGTATCCGCTGGTTGTCGTCAAGACTCCGATTCTTCAGGGACGCCCGATCCACATTCACTATGTCATGAATGGAACCGGGATGAGCTACTTCAATCCAGCGACCGATCTGCTCACGGGGCCGATACCGTGGCATATCATAGGCGGATTCGGCGTCGCGACGGTGTTGTTCCTCTCCATCGGTGCCTTGGCAACCATGCGGGCGGATTTCAGCTGAAGCCGGTCAGGGCCCCGGCGGCGGGAGCGAGGTCCGATCGGTGACCTCCGGCAACGGGGTCGTAGGGCGCAACGGCCAGCCAGCTCCGTCGCCTTCCTCCCGGTGTTCACCCGATGGTCACCTCGGTGCACGGTAGGACACTCCAGTACACTCCGCGCGGCCTCCGATCCGCCCCGAAAGCACGAGAGTACACGCCTGGACACGCTAGGCCCCGTAGGGAATCCAGATGTTCTTCACCTGCGTCGCGTGCCGCAGGTATTCCGGCCCCTCGCCTTCCAGCGGATCGCGCCACTCCCGCACCGTCCACTCGGTCCACGTCCGCTTCATGTTGCCGGCCGACAGCTTCTCGGCCTCCGCCGCCTCTTCACGCGTGCCGAACACCCAGATCGCATCCACATCATCATGTCCCGCCAGCGGCGTGAGCAACTCGCTGCGCAATCCCGTAACGATGTTGACCACGCCGCCCGGGAGATCCGAGGTGTCGAACACCTGATAAAGGTCCGTCGCCAGCAACGGCGCCGTCTCCGACGGGACCACCACCACCCGGTTGCCCATCGCGATCGCCGGAAGAATCATCGACAGCAGTGCCAGCAGCGGCCCTTCGTCGGGCGCGATCATCCCCATCACTCCGATCGGTTCCGGCATCGCCAGCGTGACGTTCCTCAGCGGCGTGTGGTGCACCGCACCGTCGTACTTGTCGGCCCACGCGGCGTACGAAAAGCACCGCGCGATCGCGGCGTCGATCACCTTGCCACCAGCAATGCCGGTGAGGGCCTTGACCCGCGCGGCGAACTCGTCGCGCCGGGCCGAGAGATTCTCGCCGATGTAGTAGAGAACCTGGGCGCGGAGATGTGCGGTGCTGCGCGACCACGCCGCTGCCCCCTGCGCCGCCTCGACCGCGTTGCGGATGTCTTTCCGGTTGCCGCGCCCGACCTCGGCGACCAGACGCCCCTTGGCATCGTGCACTGGCAGCGAGTAACCGGAGTCGGGGCGCACCTGCTTGCCGCCGATGTAGAGCTTGGGCGTGCGGTCGACCGGAGGAACAGCAGGTCCTTCGACTGCGCGATGCGCCTTCGGCGCATCGCTTCGCTCAGGATGACGTATGCCCTCCGACCCCTCGCCGCCGGTGACTCCGTGTTCTACCTTCTCCCTTCTCACTTCTCTCTTCTCTCGCTCCGCCCCGCCACGGTGCTTCACTTTGAGATACTCGTACATCCCTTCCCTGCCGCCCTCGCGGCCGTAGCCGCTCTCGCGATAGCCGCCGAATCCCGACGCGGCGTCGAACATGTTGGTGCAGTTGATCCACACTGTCCCGGCCTTGATCCGCGGAGCGACATCCAGCGCGAGATTGATGTTCTCGCTCCAGACGCTCGCCGCGAGGCCGTAACGGGTGTTGTTGGCCAGCTCCACCGCTTCGTCCGGCGTGCGGAAGGTCATCAGTACCACGACCGGGCCGAAGATTTCGACCTGCGCCACCGTCGCGGCGGGTGACACGTTGGTGAACAACGTCGGCGGATAGAAGAGCCCCTCCTTCGGGACGCTCCACGACGGCTGCCAGCAGGTCGCCCCCTCGTCGACGCCCTGCTTGACCAGCTCCTCGATCCGCTTGAGCTGCACCGGCGCCACGATCGCCCCGATGTCAACCGCTTTGTCGAGCGGCGAACCGACGCGGAGCTTCTCCATCCGCGCCCGCAGCTTGTCGGTGAGCTGCTCGGCCATGCCTTCCGCTACGAGGATCCGAGAGCCGGCGCAGCAGACCTGTCCCTGGTTGAACCAGATCGCGTCGACCACACCCTCCACCACCGAATCGAGGTCGGCGTCCTCGAACACCACGAATGGTGACTTGCCGCCCAGTTCGAGCGTGAGCTTCTTGCCGCTCCCGGCCGTCGCCGAGCGGATGGCGCGACCGACGTCGGTCGAACCGGTGAAGGCGATCTTGTCGACATCCGGGTGCGCCACCAATGCGGCGCCGGTACGGCCGTCGCCGGTAATGATGTTGATCACCCCTGGCGGCAATCCGACTTCCGCCAGCATGTCGGCGAAGCAGAGCGCGGTGAGCGGGGTGAACTCCGCCGGCTTGAGCACCACGGTGTTTGCCGCCGCGATGGCCGGCGCAATCTTCCAGGCCAGCATCAACAGCGGGAAGTTCCACGGGATGATCTGGCCGACCACTCCCACCGCTTCCATCCCCGGAAACTCACGGTCGAGGAGCTGCGCCCAGCCGGCGTGGTGATAGAAGTGCCGCGCCACCAGCGGGATGTCGATGTCGCGCGACTCGCGGATCGGCTTGCCGTTGTCGAGCGATTCGATCACCGAGAAGAGCCGGGCATTGCGCTGCACCGCACGCGCGATGGCGTAAAGCCAGCGGGCCCGGCCCGGACCGCCCAGCGCCTGCCAGGCGGGGAGCGCCGCGCGCGCCGCGGCGACCGCGCGCGCCACGTCGACGTCGCTCCCCTGAGTCACCTGCGCCAGCTCGTTGCCTGTGGCCGGGTTGATCACGGCAAAGGTCTCGCCGGGATCGGTCCATGTGCCATCGATGAAATGCCCGAACCGACGGCCATGGCGCTCCAGCCACTCGACAGCGAGCTTCGGTGATTCCGGCGCCGGTCCCCACGCCATGGTCTCGAATGCGTCGCGGACGGTGGTCATGGATGGCTCGATCGGTTGTCGTCGCGACTTCCGCCTGTCATCCTGAGCGAAGCGCGGCCGCAGGTCGCGCGAAGTCGAAGGACCTGCTTCTCCCCGGATTGCAACAAGCAGGTCCTTCGACTGCGCGGCGGCGTTGCCGCCGCTCCGCTCAGGATGACAGGCATCGCGCTTCGCTCAGGATGACAGAGGTTGTCACTCATGGCAACGGATGCCGATGCGCGGCGCTGTAGTGTCCAGTAACATAGTGTTCGAGCTGCCGCTCGATGTCGGTCAGCAGCCCGCTGGCGCCGAAACGGAACCGGTCGGCGCGGAGCCAGCGGTCGCCCAGCTCCTCCTTGATCATCGCCAGCCAGTCGAGCGCCTGCTTCGCCGTGCGGATCCCGCCGGCCGGCTTGAATCCCACCTCGTATCCGGTCCGCTCGCGGTAGGCACGGATGGCACGAGACATCACGATCCCCACCGGCAGCGTCGCGTTGACGCTTTCCTTCCCGGTGCTGGTCTTGATGAAATCGGCGCCGGCCATCATCGCCACCAGCGATGCGCGCGCCACGTCGCGCAGGGTGCCGAGATCGCCGGTGCCCAGAATCGCCTTGAGGTGTACCGGCCCGCACGGTTCGCGGAAGGCGCGCACCTCGTCGTACAGCGCCTGCCAGTTGCCGGTCAGCACGTGCGCCCGGGTGATCACGATGTCGATTTCCTGTGCCCCGTCGGCAATCGACATCTCGATCTCGGCGAGACGGGTGCGAAACGGCGATAGCCCGGCCGGAAATCCCGCCGAGACCGCCGCGACCGGGATGCCGCTCCCTTCCAGCGCGTCGACCGCGGTCCTGACGAAGGCGTGATAGACGCAGACTGCCGCGACGCGGATGCTGTCATGCCGAAGAGGTCCCTCGCTT
>JBOHRZ010000260.1:0-4526 GCA_050732975.1 Gemmatimonadales bacterium | reverse complement strand
CCGCGACCCGGATTGAGCAGCGCAATGCCCGGTCGGATCAATTGGTAGAAATCCTTGTCGCCGGAGACGATGACGGCCTGAAGCCCCTGCTCGGCCGCGCGCATCGCGAGGGTTCCGATCACATCGTCGGCTTCGTAGCCGGCGATCTCCACGAGCGGAATGCGGAAGGCCGCGAGCAGCGCGGCAACGCGCTCGACGGCTCGGTCGAAGTCGGCCTGCAGCTCCTCGTCGAGCTTCTCCCGCGTCGACTTGTATTCCGCATACTCCGCGGTCCGGAACGAATCGCCGGCGTCGTTGATCCAGAGCACGAAATCGGGGCGGTACTTCTCGCGCAGGCGCAACAGGAAATTAGTGACGCCCCAGACCGCGGACGTGTTCTCGCCCTTCGCCGTCCGCAACGGGCGCGAGATCAGCGCGAAGAACGCGCGGTAGATCAACGCATAGCCGTCAACCAGGAAGACCTGTGGTGGTGTGTGCTCCGGCATTGACCAAGAATAACGCGCGCCGGGGCGGCGCGGTTCAGCCGGTCACGTGCCGAACGCGGGCCCGGACCTGGTCGAAGTCGGCCCGCGACTGCGGTGTGAGTTGGAATCGTCCGAAGCCGGTGATGTCCTGGAAGTACAAATCCACCCGGTATTGCAGGTATTCCCAGATGATGATCCGGCCGGCGTTCTGCAACTGCGACGACTGGTCGCTGATCTGATCGGGATCACCGAGCACGATGAAGACCTCACCGCGATCGGTCCGCCATCCGGGGATCCCCGGCTCGTGGAAGCGCTGGTTGGCCTGAACGATCCGCGAAAAGTACGCGTCGAGCGCTTCGTTCTCCGGCGTCGCGGGCACCGGATCGGTGGCGTGGACGAAATCGAGCCATAACTGCACCCGATCGGTGCCCTTGGCGCGGCGCATCGCCTCGACACGCCGGTCCTCGCCGAAGTAACGGAGCAGCGACAACAGGTCGTCGAAGTTGGTCACCACCCACGCAGCCGAGAACGACACCACGGCGTTGGTGCGATGCCGCAGATCGCCGCCCGGCGCGACGGCAAAGCGTTGCGGCGCCCCGCGGGGAGGCAACGCATTCTCCGGCCCCATGATGATCTCAAGCTGGCCGAGCGGCGCGGAATCGGGCGCCATGCGGACGATGCGCCCCTCGATCCGGCCGTTGCCCTCGAAGTGCACGCTGGTACGAAAGACGACGCTGTCGTGTTCGTCCCGGAACTGCAACGGCACGTCGGTCGGACGGGTAAAGTCGTTTCCCTCGACGTAGACCAGCAGCGTGTCGCCGCCGTAGGCGACGGTGCCGCGAGGATTCAGAACGATCGACAGGGAGTCATCGCGGGTATTCCGGCCTCGCACCCGGTAGGCAAGGATCGGTGCCGTGTATGACCCGGGGCCGAACTCCGGCGCGATGACCTTCTCGGCCGCCGCACCGTTCTGCGCATTGGACAGGTCACGCACCCGCACCGTGAGCTGATAGCTGCCCGGCGCGAGCATGACCTGCTGCTGCAGCAGGATGCTCTCGTCAGTGCGCATGGTCTCCTGGAAGGATCCGACCACTACCGGTTCTTCGCGGCTGACCACGATCGGCGACGCGCCGGTGCGGTCGAACTCATAGTCGACCCGGCTCCGGGCAGCGAATCCGTTGCCGCGGCGCTCGAACGCCAGGGCATGATTGGCAAGCGAGATGGCCACCACCGCCAGGGTGGAATCGCCCGTTCCCGGCGCGAAGGCTACCGAGCCGACGAAGGGAATCGCCTGGGTCGACACCAGGCGCCCGAGGCGCTGGAAGAGGGAACTGGCGTCGAACATCTGGGTGACTTCGCGCTCGGCGCTGGGCGCCGGGTTCTCGCCGACACGCTGCCATTGGCCGCAGCCGGCGACCAGGATGGTGCCACTGATAACCCATCCGGCCAGAAGCCGGTGAAGCCCCCTGCCGCGCATGCCGGATAATACGACGACCGGCCGGGGGATGCTTGCGCTTGCCGCGCGGAGCCGCCGCACGATACCTTTGCTCCTTCCCATGGCCCAGGATTCACTGGTCGGACGCACCGTCGCCGGATACACCGTTCGCAAGGCGGTGGGCGAAGGCGGCACTGCGCAGGTCTATTTCGCCGAGCACCCGGAGCGCGGCAGCGTCGCGCTCAAGGTGCTTCGCCCCCGGCTCGCCAGCGATCCGATCGCCATCAAGCGCTTCCTGCGGGAGGCCGAATTCGGCGCCCGCGTCGTTCATCCCAACGTGGTAAGAACGTTTGACTTCGGAGAATCCGACGGGGTCCAGTATCTGGCCCTCGAATGGGCCGAAGGCGAACCGCTCGAAGTCTTCATCGCCCGCGCCGGCAAGCTCGCCCCGGCGGTTGCGGCCCACATCATCGAGCAGCTCGGCGCGGCGCTCACCGAGGCCCACCGGGTCGGGATCATTCACCGCGACCTCAAGCCGGCGAACATCATGTACGACCCGGCGACCCAGATTGCTAAGCTGCTCGATTTCGGCATTGCCCGGGACTCGGAACTCCCCCCCGAGGAGCGGCTGACCCGGGCCGGATTCTTCGTCGGCACCCTGCAGTACGTGGCGCCCGAAGCGCTGTCGGGCGAACTCGTCGGCGAACAGGCGGATGTCTATTCGCTTGCGGTCATCGCATACCAGCTCCTGACCGAAGTGACGCCGTTTCCGGGCAAGAATCCACGCGAACTCTTCCAGCAACTCCTGACGCAGGACCCGATCCCGCTCAACCAGGCCGGCGCGGGAACCTTCTCTTCCCGCCTCGAGGAGGTCGTGATGAAGGGGCTGGCGCGCGATCTCGGCAAACGCTGGAAGACGGTTGCCGACTTCACCCGCGCGTTCAAGGAAGCCGCCCTCGCCGAGCCGGAGAGGAAGACCGGCTTCTTCTCGTCGCTCTTCAAGCGTGGCTAGCGCAGGACCGGATGATCACGCCGCGCTGGTAGCTCTCTTGCGCGAGCGGTCGGTTCGTTTCGGCGACTTCGTGCTCGCCTCGGGAGCGCGATCCAGCTACTACATCGATTGCCGGCCGACCACGATGTCGGCGCCGGGTCAGGTGCTGATCGGCGAACTGGGGATTGCGGCGATCGACGCCGCTGGTTGGCACCCTGAGGCCGTCGGCGGTCTCACCATGGGCGCCGACCCGATCGCCTACGCCATCGCCGCCGCGAGCATGCGAGCCGGGCACCCCATCGACTCATTCGCGGTGCGGAAGGAAGCCAAGCTGCACGGCACCGGGAAGCGGATCGAGGGCAACTTCCGCTCCGGAATGAAGGTGGTGGTGATCGAAGATGTCATCACCACCGGAGCGTCGGCGCTCACGGCGGTCGCGGCGGTGCGGAACGCCGGCGGCGAAGTGATCGGCGCCCTGGCGCTGGTCGACCGCGAGGCCGGCGGCCGCGCCGCGATCGAAGCGTCCGGCGTCGAGGTGCGGGTGCTCGTCGGTGCGGACGAGCTCGGACTCCGCGCGTGACAGTTCCGTGCCCTGGACGATGATGGTTCGGCGAAGCGCCGCTACTCCCGCCCCGGCGCCAGCGGCCTGAATGTCCTCCAGGTCTGGCGGTAGGGCCGCACGTACCGATCGAGAAACCGGTTCAGCATCAGGCAGAACGGGAAGCGCGCCCGGAACTCGCTGGGCGTGATGCCCAGCACCAGCCGCAGGTGCCGGCCGAATGACTGTGGTGATGCGAACGACATCCGGTAGGAGACGTCGGCAATCGACATCTCGCCGTCGTCGAACAACTTCGCGGCGTGGCAGAGCCGTACCGCCACGAGATGATCCTTGGGGCTCGGTAATCCTGCCCGCACGAATCGCGACACGAACGTCGACGGCGTGACCCGCAATACCTCTGCCAGTCGCCGCACGGTGCCCATCGACGGCGCCGTGCAAACAATTTCGTCCCAGAAGAGGCGGTTCCCGGGGGGCAACGGACCGAGGAGTTCCATCACCGGCATGAGGATCGCCTGCGCACGTTCAGGGGGCTGGGCACCGAGGACTTCGCGAAGTCGCCGCCAACCGCTTGCTTCGGTGGCGTCCACGACGTGCCGGACACCGGTGGCGCCGAGACGGAGAATGGCGTCCGCGTCGCCGGGTTCGCGCCGGGTCACCAGTGCGACGGTCGGAACCGACGGGAAATTCCGGGAGAATTGTTCAATCAGCGCGGGCGTCTCGCCGGCGCAGCGCCGGACCGACACCAGCACTGCGTCGACGGGACGCTCGCGCACCATCCGTATCACATCGCGGACGGAGTCGCGATGCAGCAGCGAGAAGCAGCCGCTGCCGGCGGCGTCGACCCGGGCGCGTTCACCGGGATCGAGCACGGCGGCAATGGTCGGCGTGAGAAGGGCGGGCATGCGTTGCTCCGGTTGTCGTCGCGGTGAACCGTGACGGTGCGGCATCAACGCGGTCACAATCGAGCGGCGTCACCGTTTGCTGCGGACTCTCGCCGGTTCACGCGGAGCAGCGGCGCCGAGCGGTGCGGCTAGGTTTGGGGTGGGCAGAACGCGATGATCGCGGCCATGAGCGCAA
>JBOHRZ010000259.1:0-4542 GCA_050732975.1 Gemmatimonadales bacterium | reverse complement strand
CACGCCGCGCCCCGGCGACCCGACCGGCATCTGGGTCTACGACGGGAACCTGCGACGGTTGACTCGCGTCGTTCCTGGGCCAGCGGCGGGGACGCCCGCGATCATTTCGGGCCTGGCGAGAATCCCGGGTGGCGGAACCGTTGCGCTCCGGATGCTGTGGCTCACACACGACAGGATTCTGTTCATCGGCTTCAGCGATACCAATAGAATCATGTTCGCTGACTCACTCGGCCATGTGACGGATGAGCACCCAGGCCCCCTCTTGGGCGCCTCCGTCGTCCCGAAGGACATCCGGGAAGACGGCTCGACGGGGACCATCGTCTGTCCGAAACCTTCGGGAGACCGCTTCGCTATTGCCTATGTTGACGCGGCGCGAATCGACATGTTTGATGACAAGGGGCTCCGTCTTCCCGGCGCGAAAGTGCTCTTTCCGAGCGACAGCGAGCGAGCCTACTTCGAGGACTCCGAGGGACAATCGCACAACCCGAATCCACGAGGCTACTACACCGCCTGCTTCGCGACGACCGATCGCATCTATGCGCTCTTCTCCGGGCGACTTGCGACCGAGGGTCCGCCCGGAAGCCACAAGTGGGACGCGCAGTATGTTCACGTCTTCGACTGGTCCGGCAAACTGGTGAGTGTCCTCAAGCTTGATCGCCTCGCGAATGCGATCGCCGTCTCTGGCGACTCGGTCTTGTACGCTGGCGGCGCCGTGACGACGGGCATCTACCGCTACCGGTTGCCGCCGTCGATCGCATCAGGCCGGCCGCATTGAACGAGTCGCGCCGGTCGGTTCCACCGACGAAAGCTCCTCACAGAGACTGGATAACGCCGATTTTATTGGTGTTGGCGACGCTTCTCGTCATCGCTGTTGTGCTTACCAGGTTTCGCCGACCCATTGATCGCCCCGTGGCAACCGACAGGTCAACGCAGCTTATTGATTCGGACCTGGCGGCGCGGATCGGCCTTTGGCGACGCGGTGAACTGGATCCGGAGCGATTTTACACCACGTCGCTCCACGGCGAACGAGTCGGTCCGCCAGAGGCCGACGTCGTCCTGGTTGTGTTTTCTGAGTACGCCTGCGGTCACTGCATCGCCTTCGAGCCAACGCTTGAACATCTGAGGGCTCGCTTCCCGGACCACGTGGCCGTCGTTTACAGGCATTTCCTGCCGATGATGGAACGTGGCACCCTGAGGATCCATCTCGCCGCAGAATGCGCGGCGGACCAGGGACGATTTGCGGAATACAATCACGCGGTCTTCGCGCATGCCAGTCTGATGTCTACGAGAAATGGCTGGTTGCGACTCGGTGATTCTGCGGGGATTCCCGACATGGCGCGGTTCGTGGGGTGCACCCGCGCAGAGACTGATCGGGCGCGAATTGACCACGATAATCAAGTGGCTACGAGTATCGGAGTCATCGGAACGCCGACAACATTCATCAATGGTCTTCGAGTCGTCGGCGAGGTGCCCTTCGCGATGCTCGATTCGATGGTAGCGTACCAGCTTGATCGGCTGCGCCCGAGATCGGCGAATTGAAGTCCCGACAGAGCCTGTCCTTGTGAGTGGGCCCGCGACGGCGTGCAGACCTTGGCCGGATTTCCGTTGACCGGCAACCCGCACTGATCGGGGCCGCCGTGCTGCGCTAATCCCCGGACCGCACCCGTGCCACTACCACCCCGCATCCTCATCATCAGCGACGACCAGTGGCCGCGCGCGCTCCTCCGCGCCGCCCTGATCGATGCCGGTCATGACGCCATCGGCGCGCGAACCATCGACGAGGCGCTTGAATATCCGCCGAATGAGCCGGAACGCGGGCCGGTCGGTCTCATCGTCCTTGACCACTCGGCGATGCGGCACGACGGCGCCGAACTCCAGCGCCTGCTCGACAGACACCGCGTTCCGCCGGTGCTTCTGCTCGCCAGCGCCGTGGCCGAGCCGCCGCCGGGACCGTGGGCGAGGATCGCCCGCCGACCCGTGACGATTGGCGATGCGATCGCCGCGGCGACTGATCTCCTCTGCCTGGTTCGCCGCGACTGATTCCGTCCGCAGGCGCGCCGTGCCGTGCGGACCGAGGCCGGCCATACGTCGATTGTGGCATGATCACCATCCGGTGCAGGCCAGCGTTGGCAGCGGCCGTCGCAGTCGCATCCGCTACCCCACGGCTTCACGCCCAGATCGCGGACACCGTGCTCGGAAACCGGCTGGTGGCGCGACACGTGTGGTTCGGTGACAGTGCGTTGTCGTTCATGGCGTTCCTCACGCGCGGAGCGCAGTACCGGATCGCCATCTGGCCGGCGTCGACCGGCGTCAAGGTGGTGGGCTCGACCGGTGAAGATCTCTTCGCGCCGCGCGTGCTCGAAGGCGGGCCTGCATCGGCGACGCACATCGAGCTCTATCCGTCCAGGTCAGAGACCTACCGGTTCACCGTCGCACCGCCGGCGCATTCCGATTCGGTGCTGCTCTGGCTGTGGGAGGACACTGTCGCAGAAGCACGGTCACGAACCGCAACGTCGCGGCGCTGGCGAATCGGGTTCGACGCAATCGCGGGCGCGATGCCCGGCTACTGGCTTCCCGGCAGCCTCCGGGCGCCCGGCCTGACGCCATTCTTCGCGGGCGGCCTGGTGCTCAGCTCCGCTTCGCCGTTCTGGCTCAACCTCGGCTTCGGAAACGAAACTCGCCCCGGATTCAATCAGTCGGTCACCTGGGGATTCGCGGAAGCGCGGTTCCGGGCTCACCAATGGAAGGCGTCCCGACTCAGCGCCCTGCACGTTGTGTTGCGGATCGCTCAGGGAAACAGCAGCTCCGGCAACGATCCGTCATTTTCCGGCTTGGGTGTGCTGTTGACGCGCCACCTGGACCATCGCGACGCGCAGTTCGGCTGGATGGTTGGCGCCGAATTGCTGGTCGGTTCCATCAACAACGTCGGGCCGGCCCAGAAGGCCGCGAGCTTCGAGCTGTCGCTCTCCTGGTTGCCCTGATCGCTCGATTGCTCGCGCCGCCCCTCAACGCACGTACATTCCCCGCTCGCTCCATCGGAGAAATCGATGACCCGATTGTCGTTCGTGCTGCTGGCCACCGTGCTGGCCCCTGTCGCTGTCGCCGCCCAGGCCGGCACCACGCTCGACACCGCGTTCGCTCCCGGCGCCAACTTCAACAAGGCGGCGTTCCGCTTCTGGTACCCGGAGGGTGAGCAACACATCCGCGTCGTGGTCGCGCTGGTGCCGGGCTCCAATGGTGATGGCCGCGGCGAGGTGAGCGACACGCTGTGGCAACGTTTCGCGCGTGAGCATCACGCCGCGCTGATCGGCGTGCAGCTCACCGACAAGCCGCACGATCAGGGATTCATCGAGGAGTACGTCGACGTCTCGAAAGGCAGCGGCCAGGCCTTTCTCGACGCCCTCGCGGACTTTGCCGCTGCGTCGCATCACCCGGAAGTGGCCAACGCGCCGCTGCTGCTCTGGGGAATGTCGGCCGGCGGCGAATTCAACTACGAGTTCGCGGCGTGGCATCCCGAGCGCGTCGCCGCGTTCGTGGTCAACAAGGGCAACATCTATTACACCGCGCTCACTTCGCGAGCGACGCGCAACATTCCGGCGATCCTCTTCGTCGGCGGCAAGGATCTGCCCTATCGCATCGAGACCGTCACCGGTCTTTTCGCGGTGAACCGCCGGGGCGGAGCTCTCTGGGCCCTCGCCAACGAGCCCGGCGCGGGGCACATCGTCGGCCGGTCGCGCGACGTGGCGGTCCTCTTCTTCGACGACGTGCTCCGGATGCGCCTCCCCGAAGGGAGCGACTCGCTGCTCCCGATCGCGGCGGACTCGGGCGTCCTCGGCGATCTTGCCGACTACTCGATCCGACCTGCCGGCGCCGCGAGCGGTCCAGCGCCCACGGCCTGGCTGCCGAGCGAGCGGGTCGCCAAAGCGTGGCGGGCGATGATGACGGATCGGCCGTTCAATCCCTGACCCCACGAATTGCAACGTTCCGGATCGCTCAGGTGTCCAAATCATGGTCCGTCGCCTCGGGATGCCATGAACTCGCTGCTCCAGGACATCCGTTACGCCGCTCGCCGGCTCCGTCATTCGCCGACGTTTACCCTGATCGTCGTCGCGACCCTGGCGCTCGGCATCGGAGCCAACGCCGCCATCTTCAGCGTCGTCGACACCGTGCTGCTCAAGCCGCTGCCGTATCATCAGCCGGATCAGCTGGTCACCATCTACCATCACTATCCCGAACTTGATCTCGACGCGCCGGTCTCCGCACCGGGATTCATCGACTATCGTGATCGCACCCGATCGTTCAGCTCGGTCGCCGTCGAAAACAACTGGAACGTCAATCTGACCGGTGCCGGCGAGCCGCAACGCCTGCGAGGGGAACAGGTGAGCGGTCAGCTCTTCCATCTGCTCGGTGTGACACCGGCGATGGGCCGGCCGATCAGCGATGCCGACATCCACGCCGGGCACGACCGCATCGTGGTGGTGAGCTACGGCCTCTGGCAGCGGATCTTCGGCGGCGATCCAGGGATCGTCGGCCGATCAATTC
>JBOHRZ010000258.1:0-4543 GCA_050732975.1 Gemmatimonadales bacterium | reverse complement strand
CTGCACGCGTGGATCGACGCGATGGCGAGCGAAGGGGCGGCGGTGCTGCTGATCTCGAGCGAGTTGCCGGAGCTGCTCAATCTCTCGCGGCGGATCCTGGTGCTGCGGGCCGGGCGGATCGTGGGCGAGCTGTCGCGCGATGAGGCCACGCAGGACAGCGTGATGCGGCTGATGGCGGGGCTGGAGGCGGCGTAGGGAAATGCCGGCGCCCGGTTGAATCGCGCGTCAAAGGCCGACGCCCCGCGCGTGCGTTACCTTTCTATGGTTGGCTTCGCACGGCTATTCCCTCCAAATCCGGAGCCGTTCCGCATGACCGCAAAGGTCCACGGTATCGGCGGCGTGTTCTTCCGCTCGCCGAACCCCGCCGCCCTCCGCGACTGGTACCGCACCTGGCTCGGCGTCGAAGCGACCGGCGAGGGCGGCGCCTTCTTCACGCCGGACGCGATGCTGCCCGGCGGAGGGACGGTCTGGGCACCATTCCCGCAGGCGACGAAGTACTTCGGCGACTCAGGCCAGCATTTCATGATCAACATGGTCGTTGACGATGTCCGTCAGGCGCTCGAACAGGTCCGCCAGGGCGGCGCCACCGTGATCGAGAAGCTCGACGAACACGATTACGGGATCTTCGGCTGGTTCGTGGACCCCGACGGTAATCGCGTGGAGCTCTGGCAGCCGAAGGGGTGATACCAACAAGAGGTGAGAAGTGAGAAGGGAGAAGTGAGAAGTGAGAAATGAAACCGATAGCGCGCCAGTATCCGCGTAAACCGATCTCCCTGCCGCGCCATTTCGATCCGCCACTCCGGGCGCCCCGCGGTATAATTGTTCCCGATGACCACTCGTCGCGACTTCCTCCATCAGACCACCGCCGCCGCGCTCAGCCTGCGATCACCGCGATCGCTTGCCGGTCCGCTGGGGCGTCGGCTCGTCCGCGGCGGATCCGTCGACATCATTCGCGAGCCGGACGCCGTCGTCGTCCAGACCGACATGCAGTTCGTCTCGCTGCGCGCGACCACAGGCAATCGCTGGATCGCCGGGCTGATCACCGTCACGTGTTCGCCGCAGGACAGCGCGCTCCGCCTCTCGCTCGCCGCGCCGCGCGACGCCATCCAACGCATTCACCTCCGTTGGCATGGCGACCTCTCCAATACCCGCCTGGTGCTCGGCGACGCCTGGGAACGCGCCTACGGCGACCTCGAATGGCGCGGGATGGCGCCCGATCGCGTCATGCCGTGGTATGCGCTGGCGTGGGACGGCAAGAACACCAATGGTTACGGCGTGCGCAACGGCCCGGCGGCGTCCTGCTTCTGGCAGCTCGATCCCGACGGGATCTCGCTTTGGGCCGATGTCCGCAGCGGTGGTTCACCGCTTCTCCTCGGCGAACGCGATCTGGCGGTGTGCGATGTCGTTTCCCGCGAGGGACAGTCGCACGAGACGCCGTTCGCGGCAGCTCACGACTTCTGCCGGCAGATGTGCCCCACGCCGCGACTCCCGGCGCAGCCGGTCTACGGCCATAACGACTGGTACTACGCCTATGGCAACAACAGCGAAGCAAGCGTGCTCGCCGACGCACACCGTATCGTCGATCTCTCGCCCACCGGCGGCAATCGACCCTTCGCGGTGATCGACGACGGCTGGCAGCCGGAACGCGGCACGTCGCGATTGCCGGGACTCTGGGATCGCGGCAACGAGAAGTTCCCCGACATGGCGGCGCTCGCCGCGAGAGTCCACCAGGCCGGCGCGCGGCCCGGGATCTGGATGCGTCCGCTGCTTGCGCCGCACGACGCGTCCGATACGTGGCGCCTTTCGCGTAGCCGCGGCACACTCGATCCTACGGTGCCCGACGTGCTTCACAAGGTCGCCGCTGACATCGGGCGGATTCGCCAGTGGGGTTACCAACTCATCAAGCACGACTATTCGACGTGGGACATCATGGGGCGCTGGGGCCGCACCATGGGTTCGTCGCTCACCAACGACAGCTGGAAGTTCGCCGAGGGACAGCAGCGCACCACGGCCGAAGTGATCGGCGCGTTCTACCGGACGATCCGCGACGCGGCCGGCGCCTCGCTGGTGATCGGCTGCAATACCGTGAGCCATCTCTCGGCCGGTGTGTTCGAGATCTGCCGCATCGGCGACGACACCAGCGGCGAGGAGTGGATTCGCGTGCCGCGCATGGGCGTCAACGCGCTGGCGTTCCGTGGCGCGCAGCAGGGAGCGTTTTATGTTGCCGACCCCGATTGCGTCGGCGTGACCACCAGGATCCCCTGGGAGATGAATCGCCAATGGCTCGATCTCCTGTCGCGGAGCGGCACGACGACCTTTGTTTCGCTCGCGCCTGATGCGCTCGGCGAAGCACAGCGCAGCGATCTCCATGCAGCGCTTGCGCGCGCCGCCGAGCCGCAGCCGCTCGGCGAACCGCTTGACTGGCAGGACACGAACTGGCCACGCCGCTGGCGACTGATGGGGAAGTCCGAGAACTACGACTGGGTGGGAGAGAGCGGACTCGAGGCGCCGGGGTGAGCGGCGATCAGCGAACGATGTTGGGCAGAAGATACAGGTCGCTCCGCGGACCCATCGCGAAGAGATTTCCGGTCACCGCGGTCGCGAATGTCTGCAGGTGCCCCCAGGTTCCGCCCACCTGCACGACAACATCGCCATTCGCGGGTGAGATCACCGGCGTGGCATAGATGATCCGGCTCCCGTTCAATGTGATGACTTCGTCATCGCCCGTGCCCAAATCCACTCGGTGCAGAGTCATGGTGTCGGCAAGTAAGTGGGCAAACGCCTGACAACAGATGAAGCCGGTAGTATTGATCGCTCGTCCCGTAAGTTCGACGGAATCCTCTGCTGCGATGCAGATCAGGCCCTTGCATGAGACGCCGGCAATCTGAACCGAGTCCTCGGGGCCGGTTGGCACTGGGGGCACAGGGCTCCCGCCAGATACCGGAACGCGAAACAACGCTCGTCTGTTCTTCCGCGCGAATACCACAGTCGCTCCCTGCTCTGCCAGTGAATACGCGATGGCACCCTCGGTTCCCGCGATCTCGGTAAGCGTGGCTTGACCTCCCGAGATCGTCCCCCGGAACACAACGCCCATGGTATCGACAAACAGTGTGTCCCGCGTAAGGCACTGACCGCAATGGGGAACGGTGCCAAAGAGTTGTCCCAAGCCAATGAAGGATCCGGGCCCCGTCCACACCAGATCACTGAGCCAGGTGATTGACGTGGATCCGACTGTGGTCGGCAGTCGTAGAATCGGGGTACGTGTGAAGGGGTGGGTGGTATCCGCGAGCCAGAGCGTAACGTGCGACAACGGGATGAGATTGTCGTTGGACGGCGTCGTCGACTCGCTGTAGAGCAGGCGCCCGGTCGAATCCAACGCAAACGCCGTGAAACTGCTGGTGGTATCGAACTGCGTGCTGCGGTTGTCGCACATCTGCCAGATCCTGGTGCCACCCACGGCGGGCAGCAGGCCGAGACAACGGTGGTTCACGTCGATGTAATCGACGTATGCATAGAGAATGCCTTTGCCGTCCTGGGTCCAGGCAGGCCACTAGTCTTGCTCCGGGTTGAACGTGATCTGCCCGGGAAGCCCGGCGGCAGGCGGTCCCTCGGTCGGTTCGTGCTGGACTGGAAACGGATCAGTGTGGTTGCATCCCGACGCGACCGCACCGATCAGTATCGCCGCGGACCAACGGCAGAGGGCGCGACGCACTGCGCGACGTCGGTGGGTCAAAACATCTGATGGCATGGATGGACGCCCGAAAAGGTAACCCGTGGCGCGACTGAGCGGTGAAATCGGGTTCGAGGCGTCGGGGGCGGCCCGGTGCACCCCGCCCCCACTCCCGCGTCCCTGCCTGTCGACCCGTCGCAGGAGTACCGCATGAAGATCGGAATCATCGGCGCCGGCAACATCGGCGGCACCCTGACCCGCCGGCTGACCAAACTCGGTCACGAAGTGTTCGTCGCCAATTCGCGCAGCCCCGACACCCTGAGTGATCTCGCCAGGGAGACCGGGGCTCACGCCGTTTGGGCGCGTGACGCGGCACGCGCGGCCAAGTTGGTGGTGGTCACGGTCCCTGAAAAGGACGTCCAGGGCGTCGCCGAATTCTTCGACGGAGTGCCGAACGACGTCGTGGTGATCGACACCGGCAACTACTACCCGGAGCGCGACGGACGCATCGGCGCACTCGAAGCAGGAACGCCCCAGAGCAAATGGGTGTCCGAGCAACTCCGCCGGCCGGTCATCAAGGCGTTCAACACCATTCGCGCGCAGCACCTGATGGACATGGGGCGACCCAAAGCTGAGCCGAGCCGCATCGCGCTTCCCGTCGCCGGTGACGACACCGAAGCAAAGAAGACAGTGATGCAACTCGTGGACGACCTCGGCTTCGACCCGGTCGACGACGGCGGGCTCGACGACTCGTGGAGGCAGCAGCCCGGTACGCCGGTGTACGCGGCGGATCTCGACGCCAACGATGCCCGGAAGGCGCTCGCCGAGGCGAAGCGGTAGGGAGAGTGGCTTCGACAATGGAACCGCCAGCAA
>JBOHRZ010000257.1:0-4562 GCA_050732975.1 Gemmatimonadales bacterium | reverse complement strand
GTGCTGGTCAACGCACGTGCACCGCGACTGATATCAACGGCGGCGGCGCCGACGCTGCGGCGGTCGGGCGCCCGGGGATCGGAAGCGGTTGCGGCAGGCCGAACCAGAGCGTGAACTCGCCGGCGTGCGTGGGCAGGAACTGGAAGTCGTAGATCTCACCCGGATCGAAGATCAAACTGGCGTCCTGCTCCAGCGCCTGCGACTCAGGTAACGGATAGCCGTCCTTGGCGACAGCCCGCCACTGGTGCGCCGCCGCCGGTGAGCGCACCCTGCAGCACGGCGTCGACGTCGACGATCCGTTTACGTACATCGCGCGGGTCGACCGCCCGGGTCGAATACCAGCGACGATGTTCGGCCCAGCACCTTGATGCCCGGCACCAGGCCGAGCCCGTTGCGCACCCCGTCACTGATGCCGTCGGCGAAGGGCTCGTTCGAGCTATCACTCTTCACGTCGATTGGCAGCACCGCGATGGTGCGCGTGGTCGGAGCGGTGGGTGCAGTCCCATGTTTGGCATGGATCCAGGCAGCCGCCGCCAGGATGCACACCGTTGCACCGCCGGCGAGCCATCCCGCGACGTGCGGAATGGGCCGCGCTGTTGCGGTGGCGGCGATCGGACGCGTCTCGGTTGGTGTGACGCCAGCGGACGGCGTGGCCAACGGCTCCAGTGCCGCGTGCAATTCGGCCGCGGTCTGGAAACGATCGGCGGGGCGCTTGGCGAGGCAGCGCATCACTATCGCGTCCAGCGCGGGCGAGATGCTGGCCCGGTGCTTCGTGACGGGATCAGGCGTCTGGGTCACGTGCGCCGCCAGCACTTGCTGCGGCGTGCTGCCGGTGAAGGGAGGGCGACCGGTCAACGTCTCGTACAGCATCACGCCGATGGAGTAGATGTCGCTGCGGTGATCGACGTGCGGATCGGCGGCGGCCTGTTCGGGCGACATGTAGGTTGGCGTGCCGACGGCGACACCGAGCGTCGTGACCGTCGAGGGGTCCTTCGGCGATGCCTCAGGACGCTGGCTTGCAGCCAGCGCCTGGGCAACGCCGAAGTCGGTCACCAACGCATGGCGGCCCGACAGCATCACATTGTCGGGCTTGATGTCGCGGTGGACCACGCCGTGCGCATGGGCTTCGACCAGTGCGTCGACGACCTCGGTGGCCAGGCGCACCGCTTCGTGTACCGGCAACTCGCCGTCGCGAGCAAGACGTTCGCGCAGTGATTGACCCTTGACGTAGGGCATGACGAAGTAGAGCCGGCCCGCCGCTTCGCCCGAATCGAGCAGCGGCAGGATGTGCGGGTGCTGCAGTTGGGCGGCGATCTTGATTTCGCGCAGGAACCGCCCGGCACCCAGCGACGCCGAGAGATCTTCGCGCAGCACCTTGATGGCCACATCGCGCTCGTGCTTGATATCGTGCGCGAGATACACCGTCGCCATCCCGCCCTGGCCGAGCTCGCGCTCGATGGTGTAGCGGTCGGACAGCGCGGCGGTGAGGCGCTCGAGGCTCATGATGCGACCTCGGTCGTGCAACGGGCCGACCGTGTACCCCGCGTTCGGCCGACACGGGTGGCGACGGAGGTCATGCGCTGATCACGTCGAATCCCTCGCGTCGTGCCGCGCCGGCGAGTCGATCATCGAGCGTGACGAACGGCAAGGTGCGCGGCTCGAACTCGGCGAGCACCAACGCCGCCGCCAGCTGCAGTGCGTCTGCGGCGCGGAACTGATGTAGCCGCAGCAGCCGGCACGCCTGGTCTCGCACCCGCTCGATCGGAGGAACCTCGGTCCATCGCTGAGCGGCCTCATCGAGTAATGTGGCCGCTGATGTCACCTGATCGTCGGTGAGTCGCTGCTCCCGGCGCAACCGCGCGAGCGCCGACCAGCACTCCACTGGTGTCAGCCACCACACCGCTGCAGCGGGGTCGTCGCCCATCAGGGCGATCATCGCATCAGTGCGCGCCTCCTGCAGCAGCAGAGGAAGGAGTGCAGAAGTGTCCCAGAACCTCATCGACCTTCCCCGCGCTCCTGAAGCAGAAGATCGACGACGCTGGGGCCCGCCGTCGGCGTCGGGCGCGGGAGATCGAGCCAGTCGGCGTCGGGTGGGCGGGCTGGAAGTCGGGCGAGTCCCTGCTGCGCCAGCGCGATGACCCGCTCCGATACGCCCACGCCAAGCTTCACCGGAACCAGTTTCGCCACCGGCACACCGCGATCGGTGATGACGACCGGCTCCCCGCGCTGGACCCGCTTGATCAGAGCGCTGAGCTGATTCTTGGCTCTGGAGATGGATTCACTCTTCATGAGTCCATAATAGCCTTGTCGAGATAGTGCATCAAGCTATCATTGGTGAGCAGCCATCCCGCCGGTGCAGGCCCCGGCGTTCGTCCTTCATCGGTTCGCGAGCACTGCGAACTCGTCGGAGTGCTGCAGCCGCTCATCCGCCGTGACCAGCGTGAGGTCGAGCACTCGTGCTGTGGCGGCAAGAAAGCGGTCGGCCGGATCCTGGTGCGGAAGCTCCAGGCGCCGGCTTACCATCGCGATCTCGTGGGTCAGCGGCGCCTCCCGTCGAGGAATGCCGGCGACCATCTGCTGGATCCAGGCGGCGCTGCTGGTGCCCGCCGCAAGCGACAACCGGCCCCGTTCGGCGAGGACACACGCCTCCCATACACTGATCGGCGAGAGCCAGAGCTCATTGTCCGGCGACTGCAGTGCGGCGCGGACGTCGGGTGCGAGTCGCTCCGGCTCAAGCAGCCCCCAGAGCCAGATATGTGTGTCGAGCAGGAGTCTCACTTGCCGAGCGTTTCCCAGTCGGCGGCATCCGACGCAGGTACAATCAGATCGCCGGTGATGGTGGCGGTGTCACGCATGGCGCCGAGCCAGTCGGTACCGGCGCTTGCCAGCGAGGGCGGGATCACTTCCGCGATCGGCTTGCCGCGCCGGGTAATGAGAATCGGCGTGCCGGTACGGCGAACTCGCTCGAGCACGGCGAGGCAGGTGGCCTTGAATTCCGAGATGGCAATGGATTGGATCGGCTTGGCAGGCATGTTAGAAGATATCTATGGTCATGGATCATGGTCAACCATGAGCGCTGCCGGCCTCGCTTTGATCGTGGCTGGAGATGGCGCTGTCGATTTCCGGCGAAATAGACCGCGGCCGGCCCGCTTCATCGCGCCGGCCTCGCGAGCCAGATATCGGAGCGGTTCAGCTCCTCGAGGTGAATGCCGCGGCGGCCATCCGCCGACATCGTACTCGGCAACAGACCTCTCCACCGCGGATCCCGGTGCCAGTCTTCTCCGCTCGGCGACACCAGCCAGTACGCGTCTTCATCACGCGTACGAACTTCGAACACCAGGTTGTCGCCGGCCAGCCATTGCACCAGGCTGGCGTGACGGGAGGTATCCACGGTCATCGCCTGCGTCCAGCCCGATCCCGGGGGACCGAGACGCCACACGGTGTATCCCGAGGAGTTCCGCTGTCGCTGCATCACCACTATAAGGTCCCCGGGCTTCGGACCAGCTACCAGATAGAAGGCGTGGAAGCCCGCGGGAAGTGCGATGGCCCGCGGAGCGGTGTTGCGTGCCAGGAATCGCACGTCGGTGCGGCTCCGGCCGAGCACGGCGAATCCAGACGGCACGAGAGGAATCGGCGATCCCCATATCGAGTCCGGCGGGAGATCGATGGTCCAGCCAAGCACGCCGGTCTCCGCGTCCACCGCCACGACGCTGTGCCGCCTCCAATCATACCACGTCAGCGCATGACCGTCTGCCGTCCACTGCAGGCCCGAGCCGGGCGGAAGCGTTGCAATCCCGCGCTCGGCGCCGCCTCCGAACGGCATCACCGCGAGCTGATTGCCGCTGGTATCCGGACCGACGCCATTGAGAACCCGAGCGAGTGTCCGGCCGTCAGGAGAGAGTCGGACGATCCCTGCCGCGGTCGGCGTCGCGAGAAGGCGCGGTGCCGAGCCGGATACGTAGGCCCAGATCCTGTACGTCGTGGCGCCCATCTCATACGCCAACGCACCCGTACTCACCGCGACCGAAAAGCGCCGGGTGCCGCGGCCCTGCCAGTCGTGCCAGACATCCGGCAACACGCGGCTCGGCTTGCCGCGATGGCGACCGGTGGCGCGGTCCACCGCCACGCGGAGCAGATCCGTCGACGTACGGCCGGGATTCGAGTAGTAGAGGTACGCGCCTCCCGGGCCCCATTCGGCCTGGGCCCATCCGGTGACCATCGCCACCGTGTCCACCACCCGGCCTTGTCGATCAATGACCAGGAGCGGCACTGTCGCAATGCTGTTGCCGGGGGCGAACGCGGCAATCCACCGGCCGTCAGGTGAAAGCCTCGCACTCGCCGTTGGCGGCAGCAGGGTACTATCCACGACCTTCTGGCCCCGCAGGTCGAACATGACCGCCTGTGTCTTGCCATCACTCCGTCCCGTGATGCCGATCACCGTGTCCGAGGTTGCGAAGCCGATGGTCAGGTCGAACGGAAGGGGCTGTGGTATCCCGCCGAATGGCTGGTTCAGCAGGTAGGCCCTTGACCGTGGTGAAGGAGTCGCGCCGCGCATCATGGCG
>JBOHRZ010000256.1:0-4583 GCA_050732975.1 Gemmatimonadales bacterium | reverse complement strand
CCCCCAGGGAACCCAGCGCATCGAAGAACTGGTTTTCGAGCTGAAGCGCGACTTCACGATCATCATCGTGACGCACAACATGCAGCAGGCGGCCCGCGTCTCGGACACGACGTCGTTCTTCTATCTGGGCAGTATGATCGAAACCGGTCCCACCCGGCAGATCTTCACCACGCCGGTCAACGAACAGACCGAAGCCTATATCACCGGAAGGTTTGGATGAGCACCCTGCTTGATATGCCCGCGCCCCCTGCGCCCCCTGCGCCCCCTGCGCCCCCTGCTCCGACCCTGGCGCCGCGGGTCGTCATGGAGCCGCGCGAAACCGCAAGAAAGCCGTTGGCGCACGAGGAGATCGCCATCGAAGTTGGCGATTTCTCGCTCTGGTACGGCCGCACGCAGGCCCTCCAGAACGTGTCGTTCAAGGTGCCGTGCCGCGCCGTGACCGCGTTGATCGGCCCGTCGGGTTGCGGCAAGTCGACCATGCTCCGCTCGATCAACCGGATGAACGACCTGATCGCCGACACGCGGACCGAAGGACGGATCGTGGTCGAAGGTGCCGGGGTGTACGACGACGACATCGACCTCGTCGCCCACCGGCAGCGGGTCGGCATGGTCTTCCAACGGCCCAATCCGTTCCCCAAGTCGATCTACGACAACGTGGCCTACGGTCCGGCGCTCAACGCGCTGGTGTCGCGGCGCGACGTCCCTGACCTGGTCGAGAAGTGCCTGCGCCGGGCGGCGCTCTGGGACGAGGTCAGCGATCGTCTCGACGAATCGGCCACCGGCCTCTCCGGCGGCCAGCAGCAGCGCCTCTGCATCGCCCGGGCCCTCGGCAACAGCCCCTCGGTCCTGCTGATGGACGAGCCGTGCTCGGCGCTCGATCCGATCGCCACGCAACACGTAGAAGAACTGATCTTCGAGTTGAAGAACCAGTACACCATCGTCATCGTGACCCACAACATGCAGCAGGCCGCGCGGGTCTCCGACTACACCGGCTTTTTCGACCGTGGCGGTGTCCTGGTGGAGCTTGGCGACACCAACCAGATGTTCACCAATCCCAGGCACGAGCGCACCGAAGCGTACATCACCGGGAGATTCGGATGAGCGTCGATACCCACCGCCACTTTCACGAGGAACTGGCCCAGGTCAAGTCGCGGCTGCTCACCATGTCGGGAGAGGCGGAAGCCGCGCTGGAACTGGCGGTGGAGGCGCTCCTCGAACGAGACTCCGACAAGGCCCAGGCGGTGATCGCCGGCGACCGCAATATCGACGGGGCGGAGGTGCAGCTCGAGGAGCAGGTGGTCGACCTCCTGGCGCTCCAGCAGCCGATGGCGCGCGATCTGCGCATGCTGACCTCGGCGTTGAAGATCGCCAACGATCTGGAGCGCGTCGGCGACCACGCCGTGAACATCGCCCAGTCGGCCGAGCGCCTGGCCACCGCCCGCCCGATCACACCCGAGCCCGAAATCGTGGAGATGGCGCGGCTGGCCCGCGAGATGCTCTCCGATGCGCTCGAGGCGTTCATCCGCAGCGATGCCGCCACGGCGCGCGAAGTCTGCCGGCGCGACGACAAGGTCGACGCCCTGCACCGGTCCATGTTCCGCATCGTGCTGACGTTCATGATGGAAGACCCGCACATGATCAGCGCCGGCATGGAGATCTTCCTCGTGTCGCGCAACCTGGAGCGCGTGGCCGATCTCGCCACCAACATCAGCGAGGACGTGGTCTTCCTGGTCGAGGGCAAGTCGATCAAGCACCACGCCGAGGACCGCGGCGAGGCCCCGCTGTGACCCTGCCCTCCGTCGGCGGCCGGGAACGGATCGCGGCGATCGACGTGGGCTCCAATTCGATTCGTCTGGTGGTGGCCGAGTACGATCCCGCCGGCGGATTCGAAATCATCGACGAAGCCAAGGACCAGCCGCGCCTGGGAACCCGGGTGGGGACCACCGGCATGCTCGACCGGGTGGCCATGACCCGGGCGTTCGCGTCGCTCAAGCGGATGAAAGAGATCGCCGATCGCCGCGGCGTCACCCGGATCACCGCGGTCGCCACCGCGGCCGTGCGCGACGCGCGCAACGGGCTGGCGTTCGCCAAGCGGATCCGCCGCCAGCTCGGCATTCCCCTCGAGGTGATCGACGGCGACCGCGAAGCCGAGCTATCGTGGCGCTCGGTCGCACACCACTTCCGGCTCGACAACGCCCGCACCCTGGTCGCCGACATCGGCGGCCGGTCGCTCGAACTGATCGGCGCCGTCGACGGCCTGGTCGAGATCACGGCCTCGCTGCCGCTCGGCGCCGTGCGACTCACCGAGGACTTCCTCCCCGACGCGCGAGGCGCGCGCAGGGAAGTGGCGGCACTGCGCAAGCACATCCGCCGCACCATGCGCAAGGCGCTTCCCTGGCGCGACTGGACCCAGCCGGTCGTGATCGGGTCGGGTGGCTCGTTCACCAATCTCGCCCGGATCGCCGCCGCCCGTACCGGGCACATCGGCGAACCGATCCATGGCGCCACTGTCAGCACCGGCGAAGTGGAATCGCTGCTCGAATGGCTGGGAACGATGTCGCCGGAACAGCGGGCTCAGGTGCCGGGCCTCAATCCGCAGCGCGCCGACATCATTGTCGCCGGGATTGCGGTGGCCGCCGAACTGCTCAACCTCCTCGATGCCCGCGACATGGTGGCCAGCGCCTACGGGCTGCGCGAGGGCCTGCTGCTGGAGATGGTCGGCGCGCACGACGCGTCCCGGCCCAACGAACCGCTGCAACTGATGCGCGACTTCGTCGACCGGTGCCGGGGCGACCGGCGCCACGTCGAACAGGTGCGTGTCCTCGCCATGGCTCTCCACGAGCAACTTGCGGCCGCGCTGGGCTGCGGCGCAGAGGACGCCTGGCTGCTGGAAGCGGCGTCGCTGCTGCACGACGTCGGCCAGTTGGTGTCGTATCGCAAGCACCACAAGCACAGCTATCAGTTGATCATGCACGCCGACCGGATCGGACTCGATTCCCGGAGTCGCACCCTGGTTGCCCTGATCTCCCGCTACCACCGCAAGCGCGGCCCGACCCGCAAGCATGAGGAGTACGCCAGGCTCAACGAGGACGACCGCGCTACCGTCCGGCGGGTAAGCGCCCTGCTGCGCGTCGCCGACGGACTCGACCGCGGCCACACCGCGGCGGTCGACCGCGTCACCGTGTCGCTGGAAGGCGGACGCTGCGTGATCCGCGTGTCGCCGCGGTTGCAGGAGGCCGATGTCTCACTCGAAGTCTGGGGTGCGAACCGCAAGTCCGACGTGCTCGCCCGGGAACTTGGCTGCGACGTGGTGGTCACGACCCGCGCCACCAGCTCGCCGCCGCCGCGCCGCCGCGCGGTCTCGCCCCGCCGCACCCGTCAGCGGCGTACCCGATCGACCGCAGCCAGGCGCCGAGCTGGCGCGAAATAGCCAGCGCTTCCCTCGCCCGGCTCCGCCTCCATCACCTCCGTCTCGTCCGTCACTCTCCTCCATCACTTTCGTCGCCTTCGTCTCCTCCGTTCTCCCTGCTCTCCCGATGGCCTCAGCTGCCGGTACGCGTGCTGCACCCCTTCACGCAGCGCCCGCCAACCTGGACCGCGTGGTTTGACATATCAAGAATCGTTGATATATCTTTCCGGACCGAAGCACCCGCCGGCCATGGCGCGGCGGTGACGACTGATTCCGGAGAAACCATGAACGACGACACCAGTTCACTGAAGGACACTGTCCGTGAGAAGTACGGCGCCGCCGCATTGCGCGTCGCGTCCGGTGCCAAAAGCGGCTGCTGCGGGACCGGTTCGTCCTGCGGCTGCGACGATCCGATCACCGCCAATCTCTACTCGTCGCAGGATACGAGCGGCCTGCCGACTGATGCCGTGCTGGCCTCGCTGGGCTGCGGTAACCCCACGGCGCTCGCCGAACTCCGGGCGGGCGAGGTGGTCCTCGATCTTGGCAGCGGCGGCGGGATCGACGTCCTCCTTTCGGCGCAGCGAGTCGGCCCCACCGGCAAGGCGTACGGACTCGACATGACCGACGAGATGCTCGCCCTGGCGAGAAAGAATCAGGCCCAGGCGGGCGTAACCAACGTGGAGTTCCTCAAGGGCGACATCGAGCACATTCCGCTCCCCGACGATTCGATCGACGTGATCATTTCCAACTGCGTGATCAATCTGTCGGGCGACAAGGCGAAGGTGATCGCCGAAGCGTTCCGGGTCCTCAAGCCCGGCGGGCGATTCGCGGTGTCCGACGTGGTGGTGCGCGGCACGCTTCCCGACACGGTGCGCCGCAGCATGGAGCTATGGGTCGGTTGCGTCGCCGGTGCGCTTCCCGAAGATGAGTTTCTCCGGCTCCTGGGCGGAGCGGGGTTCGTCAACGCGTCGATCGAGCCGACCCGCGTCTACCAGTTCGACGATGCGCGCACGTTTCTCGCGGAATCGGGGCTCGATACCGACGTGGTGGCGCGGGAAGTCAGCGGACGGGTCCTCAGCGCATTCGTCCGTGCGGAGAAGCCGGCCTCGTGAGCGCGGATTCCCGGCGGGTCGAACTGTTGATGGAGTTGCCGATCGAGTCGTTGGAACGGCTG
>JBOHRZ010000255.1:0-4608 GCA_050732975.1 Gemmatimonadales bacterium | reverse complement strand
CCCATCGATCGCGTCCGAGTCGCCGGGGCTCCGCGACTCAGTGCGCGATGGTCGCACCGGCGTGCTGGTTCCTCACGGCGACGAGCAAGCGCTTGCTGCCGCGATGCTCCGCCTGGCGGGCGATCCCGCGTTGGTCGACCACCTCGGAATCGCGGCGAGGGAATGGGCACGTTCGCTGACCTGGGATGCCGCTGCGACTCAGGTCGAGCGCCACCTCGAAGCGCTTGCCGCGGGGCGCGACCTGCCGCGTCCCGGACACCCGTGACGGAGCGTTACACTGCGCCTTCGTGATTTTCTCGCTGCCGGCGAACAACTGCAACTGGAGGCACTCACCGGCGAGATGGGGCTCGACCGCCTGGTGCCGGACGCCGACATTGCGTCACCCGGGCTGGCGCTGGCCGGGTTCCACGGTCGCTTCGTGCCGGACCGCCTGCACGTGCTCGGCGAAACCGAGATCACCTATCTCGCGTCGCTGGACGCCGGCGCGCGGCGCGCGTCGCTGGAGGCATTCTTCCAGTTCGATCTGCCGGTGGTGTTCATCACCAAGCGGCTGGATCCGCCGGAGCCGCTGCTCGAACTGGCGCTCGCCCGCCACGTGCCGGTCCTGCGCACGACGCTCAAGACCGCCGAGTTCTACCGCCGGGTCAAGCCGATCGTCGAGGATGCCTTCGCGCCGCGCACCACGCTGCACGGCTCGCTGGCCGACGTGTATGGCGTGGGATTGCTGTTCACGGGGCGCTCGGGAATCGGCAAGAGCGAATGTGTGCTCGACCTCGTCGAGCGCGGCCACCGCCTCGTGGCTGACGATGTGGTCAAGGTGACCCGCCGGGGCAACGACGTCCTCATCGGCCAGGGGCACGAACTCGCGGCGCACCACATGGAGATCCGCGGCGTCGGATTGATCGACATTCCGGCCCTGTTCGGGGTGCGCTCGGTGCGCCAGCAGAAGCGCATCGAAGTCGTGGTGCAACTGGAGGACTGGGAAACCGCGAAGGATGCCGATCGGACCGGCCTCCTCCGCGAGACGACCGCGATTCTCGACGTGGCGATTCCCAAGGTCATAGTTCCACTCAACCCGGGCAAGAACATCACCGTCATTTCCGAGGTCGTGGCAATGATGCACCTGCTGCGGTACAGCGGTGTCGACGTCGCGGCGGCGTTCAACGAGCGGCTGATTCGCAGGATGCGCGAGAAGCGCGGCGTCCGCGAATACCTGCGCGAAGACATCGAATAATGGCGATCCGGGGCGTGGTCGTGGGGCACGCCGGCCTGGCGGCGGCGCTGGTCAACGCGGTGGAGCAGATCGCCGGCGCCGGAAGCGGGCTGGTCGCGCTCAGCAACTCCGACTGCGACCGCGGCGCGCTCGAAGAGCGGATCGTCGCCGCGGCTGTCCCCGGGCCGACACTGGTGTTCATCGACATGCCGAGCGGCTCGTGTCACTTCGCGGCGATGCGGCGGCTCGAATCGGTCCCCGATGTCCGGGTGGTCACCGGAGTCAATCTCGCCATGCTGCTCGAGTTCGTCTTTCATCGCGAGGGCGATCTCGGCGACGTGGCGCGTCACCTCGCCGATGTCGGTGCCCGCGCTGTGGGGACCCATTGATGGCGCTGGGCCTGTTCCGCGTCGACGATCGCCTGGTACACGGGCAGGTGCTGATCGGCTGGGGACGGCCGCTGGCGGCGCGCTTCGTCGTGCTGGTCGACGACACGGTGCGTGCCAGCGATTGGGAACAGAACCTGTACCGGATGGCCGTTCCCGCCGATGTCGAGCTGATCATCGCCAGCACTGCCGAAGCAGTTGAGCGGCTGCCGCAGTGGATCGCCGACCCGCGGAATGGCATGCTGATCACCGCCGACCTCGCGACCATGGCGGCGCTGCACGATGCCGCACCCGCCGTGGTGCGCCGCATCAATCTCGGTGGCCTGCATCACCGTCCGGGGCGCGTCCAGCGGCTGCGCTACATCTTCCTCGGCGATGCTGACGAAGTTCTCCTGCACCGTCTCGCTGCGGACGGCGCGGTGATCACGGCCCAGGATCTGCCGACCACGGTTCCCGTCGGACTGGAAGCGCTGCTGGCATGACACCATCGCTGGTTGCCGGGGCCGGCACCATCGCCTGGGGCGTGATCGCGGGACTCGATCTCGTGAGTGCGCCGCAAGGTCTGTTGTCGCGGCCATTGGTGGCCGCGACAGTGGCCGGCCTGATCGTCGGCAACCTGGCCGGCGGACTGCTCGCCGGGATGGTGCTGGAGCTGTACGCCCTCGACGTGCTGCCGATCGGCGCGTCGCGGTATCCCGACTTCAGCGTGGCATCGGTATCGGGCGGTGTCGCGGCGGCGCTGGTCGCCGCACCGGTGGGGCCCGGGTGCGCGGCACTCGTGGGCCTGCCGATGGCGATCCTCGGCGGCTGGAGTGTGCAGACGCTTCGCCGCCGCAATGCGGTGTCGGTGCAACGGCGGCTGGAGCGGGTCGCCACCGGCGATTCGCGCGCGATCTGGGAGCTGCAGCGCAATGGATTTCTGCGCGACGCGCTGCGGTCACTGGTACTGGCACTCATCGGTCTCGCCGCCGCCGTCTTGGTCGCCCGGCTACCGTGGCAGGAGTTGCCGCGCGGGCCGCTGGTGTCGTGGGCGGCCGTGGCCGGCGGTGTCGCTGCGGCGCTGGGCGGCGCAATCCGCAGCGCGGGCCGCGGCGCTCGCCGCTATTGGCTGGCGTGTGGCATCAGCGTCGGACTCGTCCTGGTGCTGCTGCGATGAAACCTCGTTCCGAGACGATCGCGCGACTGATGGCGGTGCAGGCCTCGTGGACCTACGAGAGGATGGCCGGCATTGGCGTCGGACATGCCGCCGCGCCGTTGCTGCGGGATCTGTACGCCGGGCGCTCGGTGCGCGAGCGTCGTGACGCCGTGGCGCGCTCCGCCGACTTCTTCAACTGCCATCCCTACCTCGCGGGCGTCGCGGTCGGTGCCGTCGTCAAGTCCGAGCGCGACCACGTTCCGGGCGAGACCATCACCAGGCTGCGCACCGCGTTGTCGGGGCCGCTCGGCGCGCTCGGTGATCAGTTGATCTGGGCGGGATGGGTGCCGGCGTTGATCGGAGCCGCGCTGGTGGCCGTGCCGTGGGCCGGAGTATGGGCGGTGGTGGCGGTGGTCCTGATCCACAACGGGCTTCGCGTCTGGCTTACCGTCTGGGGTCTCGACCTCGGGCTGCGCGAGGGGATCCAGGTTGGCGCCGCGCTCCAGGCCTCGTGGCTTCCCCGTGCGGCGGTGATGGCGCAGCGTGCCGCCGCATTCACCGTGGGCGTGGCACTTCCGGTCGTCGTCGCGACCCTGATGGCTGGAGTAGCCCGACGCATCGTCCTGGCCGCGGTGCTGATCGGCGTCGTCGGCGCGGCGGCGACGTTGCTGCCGATCACCCGCACTCGCGTCACGGGTCTGCGATTCGGCACCGCGCTCGTATTCGGTGCCGTCGTCCTGGCATGGTGGCCATGGTGATCGAGCATCCGGCAGTGATCGTCAACTCGCTGGGCATGCATGCCCGTCCCGCCGCCCAGGTGGTGCGGCTCGCCTCGACATTCAGATCGGGGGTCGAGTTGGAGTGCAACGGTCAGCGCGTCAACGCCAAGAGCATCATGGGCGTGATGACCCTCGCCGCCGAAACCGGGGCGACCGTAGTGGTGCGTGCCGAGGGCGACGATGCCGAAGCTGCGGTGCTTGCGCTGGTGGCGCTGATTGCCGCCGGATTCGGTGAAGTATGACCGAACGTTCGCTGCGCGGGGTCGGCGTGTCGCCCGGGGTTGCCTTCGCGCCCGCGATGCTGGTGCGGTGGGACTTTCCCCGGGTCCCGGCCCGAACCATCGCGCCGTCGGAACTTGACGCCGAGCTGGAGCGGCTCCACGACGCTGCTCGGGTCGTCGTCGAACAACTGCACGCGCTGCAGGCCCGCACGCTGGAGCGGGCCGGACCGGAAGCCGCCCGGATCTTCGACGCTCAGGCGATGATGGCGCAGGACCCGGAATTTCTTGCCGGTGTCGAAGCCTTGATCCGGAAGAACCTGCTCGGTGCCGCCAACGCTTACGAGTTCCGGGCTCTCGAGATTCGCAATGCCTGGCAGAACGCGCCGCACGCTATCCTGCGCGACCGGGTCGCCGATCTCAACGCCATTCAACTCCGCATGCTGCTCCAGCTCCTCGGCCGCAGCGCCGACGACGCCTGGCTCGGCGAGATCAACGAAGATGTGGTGCTGGTGACCCACGAGCTGTCGCCCGGGCTCACCGTGCAGCTCGACCGCGAACATGTCGCCGGGGTGATCAGCGAGGAAGGCACCCGGACATCGCACGCCGCGATCCTTGCGCATTCACTCGGTATTCCTGCGGTGATGGGCGTGGCCGGCGCATTGGACCGGATTGTCGGGGGAACGATGGTCCTTCTTGACGGTCAGACCGGCACGGTGCTCCTCGATCCGACTCCCGACGAACTGGAGGTCGCTGCGCTGCAGGCCTCGCGGCGGCGCCGCCTCGACATGCAGCTCGAGGCGATCGCCGGCGAAGGCGCGGTGACGCCCGACGGCGCCGGAATCATGTTGCAGGGCAACGTGGATCTCCCCGAGGA
>JBOHRZ010000254.1:0-4620 GCA_050732975.1 Gemmatimonadales bacterium | reverse complement strand
GGGCAGCTCGCCGCGAGCGACGTGTCGGCGATGCAGCAGCGCGGCATCCGCAAGGCCGAGATCTATCCCTACCTCGCCGCCGACGGGAAGACCACGCTCTACGGCGAGATCTGGTATCCGGTGAATTTCGATCCGGCCAGGAAGTACCCGATCCTCACGTCCGAATACGGCGGCCCCGATGCCGGCACCGGCGTGTCGGAGAATTTCAGCGGCGGCAACCCGGAGACAGAATACGGCTTCCTGATGGTGGCGCTGTCATCGCGCGCCGCCCCCGGGATGGGCAAGCGCACGCTCGACGCGATCTACCTGAAGCTCGGCCAGACCGAGATGGACGACATGGCCGAGGGAATCAAGGCACTGTGGAACCGCCCCTACGTCGACAAGGACCGGGTCGGTATCTATGGCACCTCCTACGGCGGCTATACCGCCGCGATGGAGATCCTTCGCCACCCGGACGTCTTCACGGTGGCATCGTCGGAGTCGCCGCCGACCGACTGGCGCAACTACGACACGATCTACACCGAGCGGTACATGTGGATTCCCGAGGAAAATGCCGACGGCTACGACAAGGGTTCGGCGATGACGTACGCGAAGAACCTCACCGGCCGGCTGTTGCTCTATTACGGCACCGAGGACAACAACGTTCACAACACCAATGTCATGCAGCTGATCACGGCGTTGCAGGCGGCAGGGAAGAGCTTCGAAGTGCAGGTCGGCCCTGACCGGGGGCATTCTGCGGTGGCGGCCGGACGGCGGATGGAGTTCTTCCTCGAGAACCTGATCCAGCATCCCGAGCGGATTCACGAAGGATACGACGCGCCGTCGACGCCGTAGCGATCGCTGCTCTCAATGCGCCGGGCGGAGGGCGGCCAGTTCCTCGATCGCCGCCCGGATCCGGCGCCGGCGGGCCTCCAGGCGGAGCCAGGCTCGGCGCCGGAACACCCGCAGCCCGAGGCCCCGCGCCGCACCGACCAGCCGGTCGAATCGCTCCGCGAAAAGCAGGGCGATGTAGCCCGTGACCGGAAGCGCCGCGAGCGTCGCCACAGCGGCAGCGGCGCCGAACCAGTGCCACACCGCGCCGCTCGCCGCCAACCATGTCAGCGGATAGAGCAACCCGGCGGCGAGCATCTTCGCTGTGGCCGTCGTGTCGCGCTCGACGCCGAGCGCCCGGGTGACGAACGGTCCGATCGCCAGGTACGCGGGCAGGTGGGTGCAGATACCCACGATCGCGACCGGTGCGGTCACCAGCAGGAATCCCACTGCGCGCAGGGCGTAGCTCGCCACGTCGGACGGCGACAGGCGCCGGGGCGGAACGCTCTCCGGCGCCAGGCCGGCGGCATCGAGTTCGGCGTTGAATTGGTCCAGCATTCGCTCCAGACGTTCGACCCGGTCGGGGGCAATCTGGCGGAGTTCGTCGTTCGCCTTCATGAACCGCTGGCGCAGATCAAACCGATCGGCGAGCTGCGGCGCACTGCCGGATGTCGCCGCTGCCGAAAAGACCCGCTCGGCGAGCGCCACAAGGTGCAGCGCCTTCTCGCGCTCGGCCTGGACCGTCACGCCGCCGAGTGCCCGCTCGATCTCCGCCGTGAGTTGGCGCACCGCATCCGGGTCGGGCTCACCACCGTCGTCCACCGGATGCGGCCGCACCGCGATCGGTGCACCGAAGCACAGCACGGCCGAACTCCGGAATCGTGACTTCGCCGTGTAGTACAGGCCGGCCGGCACAATCTGCACCGCGCCGCCGTCACCCGCGGCGCTCGCGCCCAGCGCGATGCGGGCCGCACCGGTCTTGAGCGGTCGCAACGCGGGATCGCTGTGCGAGGTCCCTTCGGGAAAGACGGCCACCGCGCCGCCGGCCTGCAATTCCCGCCACACGCTCGCGAACGTCTCCCGGTTGCGCGACATGTCGGCCGCGTCCTGGCGGCGGTACACCGGGATCGCGCCGACGCCCTGGACGAACCAGCGCACGACCGGCGTGCGGAACAGCGGCTCCTTGGCGAGGAACACGACCCGGCGGGGCGAAAGCGCCATGAGCAGCACCGGATCAACCAGGGCGTTGGGGTGATTCAGCACGAACAGCACCGGGCCGTCGGCCGGCACATTCGCTCCGCCGACCACGGCCACGCGGCGAAAGAAGATTCGTATCACCAGTCCGAAGAGACGTCGCATCACTCGCGCCTGAGCCCGCCGATCGTCCACACCACACCACCGATGAAGATTGCGGCCGGGAGCAGCAGCAAGCCATGCTGCATGGCGACTCCCGGCGACAGGCCGCCGCCGGTACCCAGATCCGCGACGGTGCCGACGATCGCCGGCGAGGGTGCATCGCCCAGCACATGAATGGCAAGGATGCTCAACGCCATCGCGGTGGCGCGCTGCGTGGGCGCCACGTAGTTGACGATCGCCGAATTGATCGGACCGGTCGAAGCGCACAGCAGCAGAAGCGCCACCACCAGGCTGCCGAGAAAGAGCCACGATGAATGTGCGGTGAGCGCCAGGACGCAGAACGGCACCGCCAGCAGCGTCTCGATCCCCGACACCAGCAGGTAGCCGTGCTTGCGCCAGCGCAACGCGGCGTCGCCGATCCATCCGCCGCCGAACGTGCCCGCGAAGCCGGTGACCACGACGATGCCGCCGACCAGGTTGTCCGCCGTCTTTTCGGCCATGCCGTGAAACGCCACCAGGAACTTGGGGAACCAGAATGCCAGCGCGCCGAACGCGAAGGTGTACGCGGCGTAGCCCAGCACCGTGATGCGATACTGCGCGTTGCGGAGCAAGCCGGCATACGCGGCGATCTGTCCCGCTCCGCCGCGGTCTGCAGCGACCGGATCGTCGTCCTGCGCGCCGCGCGGAACCTCGGGGAGTCTCAGTAGCAGCACGGCCAGCACCAGGCCGGGCGCTCCGGCCACGAAGAATGCCGACCGCCACCCGAAATGGGCTGTCATCTGGCCGGCAATGATGTAACCGAGCGCCGTCCCGACGAAGATCGCCGCGAAGAAGATGGAGAAGACGCGGCCCCGCACCCGCCGCGGGAAGGAGTCCGCCAGCAGGCTCGGCGCGATCGAGCCGTAGGCGGCCTCGCCGATGCCCAGGATCGCGCGCGCGGCGAACAGCGTGAGCATCGAGACCGCAAAGCCGCCCAGCACCGTGGCCACACTCCAGATCGCCACGCCGAGCGCGATCAGGCGCGGCCGGTGCCGGCGGTCGCCCAGCGACCCGAACCATGGCGACGCGACGGCGTAGACCAGGATGAACCCGGTCCCGAGCAGGCCGATCTCCTTGTTGTTGAGGTGCAACGCGGATGCGCCGAGCGACGCGGCGATGGCCGGGACGATGCTGCGATCGATGTAGTTGAGGAGGTTGACCAGGGTAAGCACGGCGAGCGTGCGCCGCGCCCGTCGCGGCGACGGCGCAACCACATCCGACGTGGAGGGACCCGCCGCCCCTCCCGGTATATCCATCGGCGAGCGAGACCTCGCTCCTATTCGGTGTCGATCCGCACGCCGCCGACCCGCCCGGCGGCCCAGTTATAGATCGACGCGCCGATGAAGCTGGCAATGAATCCCATCAGGCCGTACAGAATCGGGAACACGACGATGGCACCGATGCCGACGCTGGGACCCAGCATTCCACCGCCGACCGCGCCGCCGAACATCATCGAGATGAGCGAGATGACGATTCCGACAATCAGTCCGATCGCCGCGTACACCACGCCGGCGATCTTCGCGACCGACGCGGGATCGACACGTGTGATAACCATTGGTCGCCTCCTGACCGCGATGTGATTACGGCGCTGTGATCGTCGACGTTCCGATCGGGATCGGCACCACCCGCAGGACGATCACCCCGACAATCAGATACAGCACGATGGCGCACACGATCACCACGACGGTGTACCCGGCGGCCTTGTCCTGGGGCGACTTCATCAGCACCGGCAGGCCGAGGTAGAGAAGGTACAGGGAATAGAGGCCCAGGATGGCGAGGATGCCGAGGGCCGGCACCACCATGAAGATGCCGGCGACCCACGCCGCCGTGGACGAGTAGGCCGCGATCTTGAAGGCCTGAATCTGACTCTTCTGCCCGTCGAAATTCGGCGCCAGCGCGTCGATGATCAGCGCCAGCACGTAGACACTCGCCAGCGACAGGATGTAGCGCACCAGCGCCGACTCGATCCCCTGGGTGATCGAGAGTCGTATGGTGGTGCCGAAGAAGGTCTCCCCGATCAGGCTCCAACCGATGAACGACGCGATCGGCGGAATCGCGGCAAGGGGAAGAACGTAGCTGCTGTACAGCGACGAGATCGTCGCCGGTTCGGCGTCGATGACCGGCCACTCCTTGCGAGGAGTGAGCAGAATGGCCTTCACACGGTCGACGAGGTTCACTCGCTCCTCCGGTCGGGTTGATGTCGGGTCACGGGAAGCTACCGTGCGGCGGCGAAGGCGGTAAGGGGTAGGGGTGCCGGCAGTGTCAATCCTGTTGCCATGCACGTCCGCCTAGCGATCGCTCACTCTTTCCGGAGGGACGCATGACGGGCCATGGAATGTTGGTCGAACCGGGGGCACGGCCGGTGGCTGATGCCTACTGGCTCTTGCGTGTCGGGTTCACGGTGCTCCCCATCAT
>JBOHRZ010000253.1:0-4627 GCA_050732975.1 Gemmatimonadales bacterium | reverse complement strand
GCGCTTCGCCAGCCTGCGGACGATGTCGCTGCTCGAAGGGCGGCGATACATCGAAGCGCTGCAGCGCCTGCCGGGGCAGGTGCAGGAGATCCTCGATCGCGCCGATGAAGTCCAGGCGTTGGCGGCGCGGGTCGACGAATCGCCGAACGCCCTCTATCTCGGCCGCGGGGTGAATTTTCCGGTGGCGCTGGAGGGCGCGCTCAAGCTCAAGGAGATCTCGTATATCCACGCCGAGGGATATCCTGCGGCGGAGATGAAGCACGGACCGATCGCGCTGATCGACGAGAACATGCCGGTCGTCGTGGTGGCGCCGCGTGACGCGGTCCACAGCAAGATCGTGTCGAACGTGCAGGAGGTCCGCGCCCGCGGCGGCAAGGTCATCGCGATTGTCAACGCCAACGACGAGGAGATCGCCCGCCTCGCGGAAGCGACATTCATCGTTCCCGAGACGCTCGATCTCCTCACGCCGGTGCTCACGGTGATCCCGCTGCAACTGCTGTCATACTACGTGGCGGTCAATCGCGGCTGCAACGTCGATCAGCCGCGCAACCTCGCCAAGTCGGTGACGGTCGAGTAGCCGCTCAGCGCCAGCGCCGCGCCAGCCCGACGGCGTACCCGGGGCGCAGTGCGGTCTGGCGGGTGAATCCCTCGGCGACCTCGTCTTCGCGGAAGATCGAGGGCCCCGCCGTCACCCCGGCACGTACCAGGACCGACCAGTCGCCTCCGACCGGGAACTCGCTCTCCAAGGCGGCGTGCAGGGCCAATCGCCAGCGCGGATCGCCCCCGGCGAGGTCGAAAGACCAGCGGTCGGCACCTGCGCCGACCAGCGCCCAGAGCGCGGCTCCCATTCCGGGTGTGATCCGCCGGCGCACGGTGACCGCGGCTCCCCATGCCGACACGACGCCGCGGGCGTCGATCGACGCCGATGCGGTCACTTCGGAGAGATCGCCGGTCAGGCGGCGCAGTTCGGCGCCGACCCGCCATGCTTCGCCGGCGCGCTCGATGGCGAGGGTCGCCACCGTCATCCGGTCAGCGCGGATCTCGGCATGGTCGGCGGCGAGGGTGTCGCGAGAATCGCCCTGGGTGGTCGCCGTACCACCCAGCAGTGCGACGTGCCATTGGGCGCCGACCCGCAGCGGCACGATCAGGACGGCGGCGCAGAGAAACCGGATCGACATGTTGTCTCCCGTTGAGGTCGCGGGAAACAACGCTCCCCACCATCAACGCCGCGACAACATCGCGGCGATCATTTCTTCAGGTACTTCCAGTTGCGCTGCTTTCCGTCGGCCATCCATTCGACCGCGGTCTCGACCCGGCGTTTGCGGGTCGGCGCCGTCTTCGCCTCGGTGATCCACTCGACGTACTCGCGCTTCATGCCGGGTGAGAAGCCCTCATAGGTCGCCTGGGCGCGCGCATTGCGGCGAAGCGCCGCGGCGAGGTCCGCCGGCGCGCGAGGCGCCGGCCTGGCGGCGCGGGCCGTCCGTACCACCTTGACGTCCCGTTCGTTGAGCTGCATGGCCTTCTTCACGTAGCCGGCAAGCACCCGTCGTGGCGGCAGATCGTTCGCCGACGTGAGCCGCCCGAAGTGTCCCATCGCCTGTTCCGCGGGTTTTCCCTTGCCGTCGAGGACCAGCGTGCGCTTCCAGAACCCGAAGGTGGCATGCTGCTTGAACGCCGCCATGTTGCACAGGATGCCGTGGTGCATGAAGGTGGGCATCCCCCATTTGAGGGTTTCCTCGACCTCCGGGCAGGCGCGATGCACCACCGCCCGCAGTTCAGTCAGAATCGGCCGGGCGAACTCGGGTGCCTTGCTGATGTAGGCGTCGACGCGGGGATCGTTGCTGGGCATGCTCGAATCGGATTCGGGATTGGACGTTGGAACGGCGCTGGAAGCTACTTCATGTTTGGCGCCACGACATACCGGCAGGGAGAGCAGGGAGAGCAGGGAGAGCAGGGAGAGCGGGGAGAGCAGGGAGAGCAGGGAGAGCGGGGAGAGCAGGGAGAGCAGGGAGAGCGGGGAGAACAGGGAGAACAGGGAGAGCGGGGAGAACAGGGAGAGCGAGGCGAGGAAGGAGACCGAGGCGACAAAGGAGGAGATGGAGGAGACGGAAGAGGTCGAGCCGGGACGCCGGGCCACATCGCTCGGCTAAGTTGTCTCGCGTGCGAGTCGTTCTGCAACGGGTTTCGTCCGCCAGCGTCACCATCGCGGGCCGTGTCGCCGGGTCAATCCGCACCGGCTTTCTGTTGCTGGTCGGTTTCGCGCCGACCGACACGCTCGATGACATGCAATGGATGGCGGAAAAAGTCGCCGGCCTCCGGGTAATGAACGACGCCGAGGGAAAGATGAACCTCGATCTTGCCGCCGTCGGTGGCGCGGTGCTGGTAGTGTCGCAATTCACGCTGTACGGCGCCGCGGCCAGGGGGCGCCGGCCGTCATTCATCGATGCAGCCCGCCCGGAAATCGCCATCCCGCTCTATGAGGCGTTCCTCCAGCGGCTGCGGGATGCCGGCCTTCGGGTCGAGTCGGGGGAGTTCGGCGCCGACATGCAGGTGGCGCTGGTCAACGACGGCCCCGTGACGGTGCTCCTCGAACGGCCGCACCGGTGACCATTCCGACGATGGTGCTCGCTTCGGCATCGCCGCGTCGGCGCCAACTGCTGGAAATGCTGCACCTGCGGGTCATCGTCAGCCCGGCGCAGGTGCAGGAAATTCCCTTGCCCGGCGAGGCACCCCGCGCCTACGCCAACCGGCTGGCGCGCGACAAGGCCCGGGCCGTTCCGGGCCGCCTGGTACTCGGCGCCGACACCATCGTCGTCCTCGACGACGCAATCCTCGAGAAGCCCGCCGATTCCGATGATGCCCTCCGGATGCTCCGCCTGCTGCAAGGGCGGACCCACACCGTGATTACGGCGGTATGCCTCGTCGCCGACGGCAGCGAACGCCACGCGCTCGACGAGACGCGGGTGACATTCCGGCCATGCGATGACGACTTTCTCCAGGCTTACGTCGCCACCGGCGAACCGGCCGACAAGGCCGGCGCTTACGGCATCCAGCGCTGGGGCGCCGCGCTGGTCGAACGGATCGAAGGAGATTTTTTCGGTGTGATGGGATTGCCGGTGCGCCTCGTCCTGAAACTGCTTTCTGAGGCGGGGTATGGATATCGGTTTCCGACAGGAGAGCAGGGAGAGCAAGGAGAGCGGAGAGAGCAGGGTCGTGAGCCCGGCGCCACGACTTGACAGCCACTCACCGCTCTCTTCGCTCTCCTCGCTCTCCTCGCTCTCCTCGCTCTCCTCGCTCTCCTCGCTCTCCTCGCTCTCCTCGCTCTCCTGCTCTCCTGATCGCCTCCAGCATCGCCTCCGCCTTCGCCTTCGTCTCCTGCAATTCGTTTTCGGCGACCGAGTCCGCCACGATGCCGGCGCCGGCCTGCGCCCACGCCTTGCCGCCCTGCATGACCAGCGTCCGGATCGCGATCGCCGTGTCGAGGTTGCGGGCGCCGAATCCCACGTAGCCGACCGCGCCGGCGTACGGCCCGCGCCGGGTCTTTTCCAGTTCGTCGATGATTTCCATGGCGCGGACCTTGGGCGCGCCGCTGACCGTGCCGGCCGGGAAGGCGGCGGCGAGCGCGTCGACGGCGTCGAGTTCCGGGCGCAGCGTGCCGCGCACTTCGCTCACCAGGTGCATTACGTGCGAGTACCGCTCGACCACCATCTGCTCGACGACGCGCACCGAACCGTATCGCGCCACCCGGCCGACGTCGTTGCGGCCCAGGTCGAGGAGCATCATGTGTTCGGCGCGTTCCTTGGGATCGCCGCGCATCTCGGCCTCGAGGCGCACGTCGTCGGCGACGGTGGCGCCGCGTGGACGTGTCCCGGCGATCGGCCGCACGGTCACTTCGTCGCCTTCCACCCGGACCAGGACTTCGGGCGACGTGCCGGCGATCGTCAGTGGCCCGAGGCGCAGGAAGAAGCAGTACGGCGCCGGGTTGAGCGCGCGCAGCCAGCGATAGGCGAGGAACGGTTCGGGCGCGCCTGCCACGTCGATCCGGCGCGACAGCACGATCTGGAAGGCGTCGCCGGCGGCGATGTATTCCTTGCATTGATCCACGTCGCGCCGGAATTCGTCGTCTGGATACGGCGCCGTCGCCGCGACCGGTTCGGCCTCGGTCATCATGGAGAGCGGCGCCAGGTCGTTCGGGCCGCTGAGCCGCGCGATCCATTCATCGCAGCGATGCTCCGCGTCGGACACGCGTTGCGCGAGCCCGGCGTCGTCCAGCTCTGGCTCGATCGCGACGTTGGCGATCACGATGGCGCGATGGAAGAGATTGTCGAGTACCAGCAAGGTGTCGACCAGCATCACGGTCGCGTCGGGAAGATCGCGATCGTCGGGCGGGGCGTCGGGAAGCTCTTCCAGGGTGCGAACCACGTAGTATCCCCAGAAGCCGACAGCGCCGCCGGTGAACCGCGGCAGGCCGGGTACCGCGGCGGAACGGTCGTGTCGCACCAGCGAGCCGAGGTGCGCCAGCGGCGCAGCATCGGGTTGGTGCTTCCAACCGTCGTTTGCGTCGAGCCGCTCCACTGCTGAGCCGCGATAGCGATAGACCGCCGCGGGCTCGGTCGCGAGGAACGAG
>JBOHRZ010000252.1:0-4664 GCA_050732975.1 Gemmatimonadales bacterium | reverse complement strand
GCGCGGCTCCGCGCCATGGGTGAGGTGGCGGAGGCGCGGTAAGCGCGCCTATTCGACGATCCGGCGCACCCCGATCCAGCGGTGCAGCCAGTAGTGCCCTTCGGGATCATCGTCGGCGAGACGGGACAGCAATACCCCGCGTGAGGCGCTGTGAATGAAACGCCCGTCGCCGACATAGAGGCCGACATGGGTCGGCTGATCGCCGTGATCGGAGAACACCAGGATGTCGCCCGGGAGGAGATCGTCCCGGTCGCGACGGATGGCGACTCCAGCGCCGGCCTGCCCTGCCGCCGTCCGCGGGATCCGGATTCCCTGCCGGCTGTAGGTGTATTCGATCAAGCCTGAGCAATCGAAGCCCCCGGCCCCATTACCGGTGCCGCCCCACACGTAGGGCTGCCCCATCTCCTCGAGCGCTGTACCGACCACATTGCTGAGCAGCCGGGCCTTGGCGTCGGGGATGCCGCGGGCGCGGAGAATGTCGGCAGTCGGCGGAGGAACCCAGAGTCCGGCTGCTTCCGGCTGCGTAACGGCTGGCCGGCGATGGGTGCGAAAGCCGAGCGCGACGCCGACTTCGAGGCCATTCCTGCCGTTGATGGTGAGGCTGCGCCATCGCCCTTCCGCCATCAACCGGACCGGTCCCAGCACGATGATCGGCATCCGCAACCCGAACGAGCTGCCGGCCCACAATCGTGACTGTCCGCCGGCGCCGATCCCGCCAGCGATGCCGACGAAGAGCGTGGGGACGTTCGTCTCGCGGCTGAAGAGCGTGAGGTCGGCACCGGCACCGTAGAGGCGACCGGGAAATGCCGGGTCACCCGGGAGAATCAGGAACGAACCGTCGACGCCGAGGGGGCCGGCGAGGTCGCGCTCGACGGTCAGATGCCAACTCGCGCCGGTGGAGGTTCCGGCCAGCACTCTGCCGGCCGTGAGGAACGCTCCGTCCTGCGCCATGGCGACCGTCGGATGCGCAGCGAACGCAGCCGCCGTGATTACCGGGACAATCCATCGGCTCTGCCGCATCCCGATCACGGCGCGTCGGATTCCTTGCCGTCGGGGTGAATCAGGTGTTCGACCAGTGGTGACTCGGGGACACCCTCGACGGTCATTTCCAGCGTGTGGCGCAGCGTCGGGTTGCGTCGCAGCAGACGGATCCAGAGCACCAGACCGATCAGCGCGGCAAGCAGGGCGAACCCGGCGCTGACGACAAGCGCCGGATACGGCGGCAGCAGCGGTGCGGCAACAAGTCCGAATGCCGCGCCCGCCGCGGCGGTCACCAACAGCACCAGCGGCGTGGCGATCCATCCGATGCCGCGGAAGATCAGCCGCGCCACGCGGCCGGGCATCGCGCGACCGTCAGCTCCGGCCGCGGCCCATTGCGGTGACGAAATTCGTCAACGCCAGGGCGGGCAGGATTGCGATCGCAAAGGTCGGCACGTGCCACCCCGCTCCGGGAAAGTGCAGCAGCGCCGCCAGGGCGCCGATGATCGCGGCGATCACGGTCACGATCACGATGCCTTGTATCACCGACGATCTGCCGGATCGATTGGCCTGGTTGGCGAGGATCCACCCTCCCATCCACGGCATGTAGGTGCCGACCATCCACCACACCGGGAGGTACCACCAGATCGAACCCCCGCCGATCTCGTGCCACCGGTTGGTATAGACACCGAGCGGCTGCAGCACGAACGCATCGAGCCCCACGTACACCCAGGTCGCGCCGAGCCCGATGCCGGCCGCGGCGGCGATGCCGTCGATCTTCCGCGGGCGGGTGACCGTGCCGGGGAAGAAGATCGTGAACATCGCGCCGACGTACACCGCGACACCGGTCAGGGCGTGCTCCACCACTCCACTCAAGGCATGCGTGATGATCGACACGATCACCACACAGACGGCTTCCGCGATGGCGAGGGCGAACAGGGCGCGCACGATGCGCACCAGGCGGGTGTCATCGTAGCTGCTGTCTATCGGTACCGCCGTGGCCATGCAAATCTCCGGATGAAACGCGTAGCGAAAAACCTAGCCAATCGAGGTGCCCGGTCCAACCGCCGCACCGGCGGGCGGCGACCCCGCGCCCGCTGTCGTGGTTACAGCGACCAGCCCAGGATGACGGCCGCGTCGGTGAGTGCCCAAGCGACGAGCGCATGATACATCGCGCGACGGTGATCGGCCGCGCTCCACTGCTCGCCCTGCCGATACCACGGCACCAGCACGGCGCCCCACGCCAGCGCGGCCAGCACCAGCGCGCACCACCGGGCGAGCTGGTCGCCGCGCCATCCCGCCCGCCATGCGGCCATCGCCAGCATCCCGAACGCCATGCTGCAGAAGAAGACGGCGGCGATCACCGACACGCGTACGCCGAGTTGCATCGCGAGCGTGCGATCGCCGCGGGCACGATCAGCGTCCAGGTGATAGAGCTGCGTCAAGGGATAGAATCCCGCGAAGAGCGGCGCGAAGCTCAGCAGAACCGACACCAGGGGTCCGCTCAACGGCCGGCCGGTCAGTGCCCAGGCAGCAAACGGCGTCGCCGCGCCGAACCCGATCACGTTGACAAGCCAGTCTGCGCCCGGGACCGCCTTGAGCCGGAATGGAGGGGCTGAGTAGGCGATCGACAGAATGACGCAGACGTCGTATCCAATCCGATACAGGGTGGGAAGATGCCACGTTGCCAGCAGCCCGGCGAGCATCAGGCCGACGGCGAATGGAGCGAGGTAGCGCGGTGGTTGGGGTGGATGTTTGAGAAACGCCACCTCGGTGCTGTCGCGATCGTACGCGGAGTTGAGCGCGAGCGTACCGCCGTTGAGCAGCACCACCCAGGTGCCGATGCCGATCCACGCCGGGGCATCCGGTACGCGCCACCCCGCCGCGACGAGCCAGCCTACCGCCGTATGCAGCGCCATGAACGGCCATTCGGCGGGGCGCATCAGCCGGACGTAGGCCCCGATCGGTCCGCGGCGCGGCGCCGCAGTCGCGCTCATGTCGGAAGGTCGAGAGCCGTCGCGGCGACGCGCAATCCGCGCAGGGTCAGGTCGATATCGATCATTTCCACGCCCGAACAGAGCGGTGCCACCGCCGCGGCCAGGCCCCCTGTCGCGATCACCCTGGGCGTCGCACCGCCGGGCCACTCGGCGCGAATCCGGCGGATCATCCCGTCGGCGGCGTCCGCGGCGCCCAGCATCACGCCCGACCGGATGTTGTCATCGGTGGTCCGGCCGATGGCGCGACTGGGCGGTCGCAATTCCGTCGCCATGAGCCGCGCCGCCTTCTGCACCAGTTGCTCCGCCGACGTCCGCAATCCCGGCATGATCGCCCCACCGACGAAACGGCGGTCCCCGGTCACACAATTGAACGTCGTCGCCGTGCCGAATCCGATCACGATGCTGTCGCCGGGATAGTGCGCCAGCGCGCCGAGCGCACAGGCGATGCGGTCGGCGCCGACGGCGAGCGGTTCGTCGACGTCGAGGGTGATCGGCAGCGCCGCGCCTGGTTCGACCAGGCTGACCCACGCCGTGATCCCGTCGCGCACAGCGTCGAGCAGCCGCGGGGTGACGTTCGGAACCACCGAACCGATGCAGGCGGACGACACTTCGGCCGCGGCATGGCCCGACCGGACGATGAAGGCCTCGAGCGCCATCGACCACTCGTCCGGCGTCCGATCGGGATGGGTCGTCAATCGCCAGCGCGCCGCCAGATCGTCGCCACGGAACAGGCCGGCGGTGACTTCGCTGTTACCAACGTCGAGAGCCAGCAGCATGGCAGGAATCTCGCGTTACGACGGCAGCGCCACCACCCCGGCGACGACTTCGGCGAGCGGGCCGGCATCGGTACGCACCCGCAGCGCCCCGGCGGCGGTGATTCCCTCGGCACTCCCGGCGACGGGCTCGACGATGCGGACGCCCGCGAGCGCGTCGCGGAGTGCGAACGCCCGCAGTTCGGGGTCGTCAAGCGGACCTGCCTCGCGGGCGGCGAGCGCCGTCACCGCGGCTATCGGACCGGCGAGCGCGTCAGGATCCGCACCGGGATCCCAGACCGACAGCGCGACCGCCCGGTCGGCGATTTCCGCCGGGATCGGATTGCGGACGTTGACGCCGAGACCCACCACGACCCAGAGACACCGGCAACCACCCCAGCGCGCCTCGCAGAGAATCCCGGCCAGTTTGCGGCGATCGACGACGATGTCGTTCGGCCATTTCACCCCCAGCCGCGGCAGCGCCGGATGGGCCAGCTCGAGTGCCGCCGCCACGGCGAGTCCCACCCGCAACGACAGCGCCTCGACCGCGTCGGCGCGCCCGGGGCGCGCAATGACCGAAAGCCACAATCCACCGGGGGGTGACGACCAGGCCCGCCCCCGGGTACCGCGTCCCGCTGTCTGTTCCCTCGCCAGGATCGCCGTGCCGTGTGGTGCACCGTCCTGGGCGCGACGGTGGGCTTCCTCCATGGTGCTGGCGACGGCACCCAGCCGGATCAACTCAGGCGGCACCGAATTGAACCAGTTGCCAGTAGGCGAGCGCGAGAAGTAACAACCCGAACACGATGCGGTACCACGCGAAGGCGACGAAGGTGTGCCGCTGGATGTAACGGAGGAACCCACGGATGACCAGCAGGGCGGCGAGGAACGATACCGCGGTGCCGACGGCGAACAGGGGCACGTCGGCACGGGAGAAAAG
>JBOHRZ010000251.1:0-4694 GCA_050732975.1 Gemmatimonadales bacterium | reverse complement strand
GACTTGGTGCGCAACGCGGTGATCGAGCGCGATGTCCGCGACGGCCAGCCGTTCGGGGCGCGGCTGGCCGAGCATTTCAACCGGCTGGAGTACGTGGAGAAGAACTTCGCGTTGCGGGTGGCGGGGGTCCTTCACGACGCGATGCGGAGCACGGCTGTCGCCGGCTGCGATGCCAGCCACGACACCCTTTCGTTCAGCCACGACACGACGGTCTTTCGCGCGTACGCCCGGTGGCAGACCGACTTCGACGACCGTGGCGTCGTCTGGATGCGCTGGGGGAAGCCAAGCAGGATTGCCCTCGACACCACGCTGTGCGCCACCGAGTCGTGGCGGTACGACGTCGATGGGAAAGTCCTCCTGCTGACCTTTCAGTGGGAGGCGATGAGCGGTTCGACGGCGGCAACCACGTTGCGAACCGGGATGCTCAAGGACTACATCTGTGCGCTTGACACCTGGCGATGCGGACTTGCAATGGCGTCGGATCCAGGTGTTCCGTTCCCTCTTCCTCCGGAGCAGATGATGCAGGCGATCGCCGATGATCGGCGCCACATCGCCCTCGCCACCACCACCGACGACAACTCCGTTCGCGGCGATCGCAACATCGCGTTGGGTGCGATGCTGCACCGACTCTGGGATCCCGAGTCGGAAATCCCGATCGCTGTGGTGACCTACGGCGTGCCGGTGAAGGATCTTTCCGCACAGCAGGGAACCGAGGGACGCACCACGCTGCTTGACTTCGAGCTGCAGCAGTGGGATCCGTCACTCGACAAGTGGAGCGACACGGTGTTCTCGCGACACTTCGCGCTCCCCGACACCAGCGTGCACCGACCCGACATCGTCGGCTTCGTGGCAATCGCATCGACGCCCGGTGTCTCGTCATGGAGTCTGGTGGCGACACAGCCCGATCACCGGCGCGGCCGCGCGTACGATGTCGATTCGCCGGGTCTCGGCGCCGGTACGGTCGTGCTCTCCGACCTGATCATCGGCGCGCCGTCGGAGCGGGTCATCTGGTCGCTGCACAACGTGGAGATCCCGCTGGCGCCGGCGGGCGTGGTCGACCGCGACAAGCCGGTCGATCTGTACTATCAGGTCAAGTCGGCGGAGCCGCACGCCGATCTGCAGACTACGGTGGCGCTTTATCGGGTTACGGACGCTGTCTCGCGCGACACGGCGGCGCTGGAGGTGTCGTACGTCCAGTCGCTCCGGGCGGGGATCAACGAGATCGCGCCGTCCCTCGACGTGTCGCGACTCGACAAGGGCGACTACCGGCTCGAGGTGCGCCTCGCCGATGGAACGGGCAACGTCGTGACGCGCCGCTCGGCCCGGGTGACGTTGCGGTGACGCACCGCCGGGAGGGACGCGACAGAGTCCAGAGCGACCATCCGCGGGGTTTCACTTCTCTCGTCTCTCTTCTCTCGTCTCTCCTTCTGCTGTTCGCTGTGCCACGCGCGGAGGCCCAGTTGATTCGCGGCCGCGTCATCGACGGCACGGCGCGCGCCGGGATCAGCGGCGCGCTGGTCGAGCTGCGCGATTCGAGCGGCGTGATCGTGCAGCGGACCTTCTCGGGCGCGACCGGCGGGTTCGCGTTCGCCCCATCCCACGCCGGCCGCTACCAGGTGCACGTCGCGGCGATCGGCTATGGGCGCCATCCGGCGGTCGATGCGGACGTCGCCGCGACCCTGGTGGTGCTTCCCGACATCGTTCTCTCGGCCGTGGTGATTTCGCTCCCCACCATCGAGGCGCTTTCCGGCAAGCGCAGTTGCGGCAGGTCACAGCTCACCGCGGAGACCTTCGGTGGGCTGCTCGACGCCGCGCGCACCTCGCTGGAGGTGATCGACGGCACGGTGCGCTCGGGCACGGTGGCGTTCCAGATGCGGCTGATCCATGCGATGACGCTCTACAACAATCGCAAGGACAAGTTCAGCGCCGACACCGCGGATCGGGTGATCACCGCGTGGCCGGTGCGCTCGCTGGCGCCCGATTCGCTGCAGGCGATCGGGTTCATGCGGGAGAAGACTCCCGAAGAAGGCGGCGGGCAGGTCTTCTACGGCGTCGACTTCGCGGCACTGTTCTCCGACTGGTTCCTCGATACCCACTGCTTCACGCTCGACAAGGGCCAGAGCCGCGGCGACACCCTGGTGATCGCCTTTGCGCCGCAGGGGAAGCCGAAGCACGTTGACCTGCGCGGCGATCTCTATCTCGACCGCGCGTCGTTGACGCTGCGGCGCCTGACCTACGAACACCGCAATCTCCCCGCCGGCTTTCCCGACAAGTCGGCCGGCGGGTCGATGGATTTCGCCGAGTTGATGCCCGGCCTCTGGGTGCCGATGGACTGGTCGATCTGGGCGCCGATCGTCAAGGTGTCGCGGATGATATACCGGCCGGTGCTGGGGCCGCCGATGCCGGTTGGTCGCGGTATGAGCCGCCCGCCGCCGCAGGTCATGTCGGCGACGGTGAGGCAGATCGTGGACGTCGTCGGCCGCGAGGAGAATCGCGGCCAACTGCTGCGCATTGCTCCGGCGGGGCATTGACGAGAAAAGAGAGAAGGAGAGAAGGAGAAAAGGAGAGAAGGGACCGATGATTTTCCTGCTGGCATCACTGCTGCAGCAACCCGCGGTGCAGAACTTTCCAAATGCCGACCGGCCCGGCGCCCACCTTGCCGCCGTGTCGGCGCAACTGGTACACCTCTGCCATGGGACCGATGAGGGGGCCGATCGGAAGACGCTGTTGCGCCGCGAGCTTGACGCGGCGAATGTGGTCGAGTTCGCGAAGGCGCCGTCGGCGCGCGACTGGACCGCCCTCGGCTGCGACCGCGTGCTGCTGTTCGTCGATGGTGCCATTGCGCACAGCGGTCCGCTGATGGTGCCCGGCGACTCATGGGATCACGGCGCCGAGCACGCGTTCATCGAGGCATTGAAGACGGCTCCCGGCGATCCGACGGCGTCCGCGGGGCTGGCGATTCTGGCGATGAATGAGGACGAGCCGAAGCCGCTTGCAACGATCGTGGCCGACCTCGTGTACGCGGCCGGACACGGCGTGGCGAGCGCGGCGGTGATCCGCGCCTGCGGCGAGCTCGCCTTCCGGGTAGACAGCGCCATCGCCTCGCGCAACTGCGCGTTGAAGGGCCTGTCCCTGGGTCTCGACTCGACCTGGAACCTGCTGCGCCTGGCGCGGCTCGCCTTCCGCGGCGCCGACACGGTGGGTGGATCGAACTACTTCGACCTCGCCGCGCAGACGGCGCACGATTCCGTCACGCGCGAAGAGATCGACTGGCACTTGCAGTGGTTTCTCTCGCCGGCGGAACGGAAGGAGTGGGCGGCGCTTCCGGAATGGCAACGGGGGAAGTGGGTGGTCGATCGCCTGGCGTCGCGCGACGTGCGCGACGGCCAGCCGCCGGGGGCGCGACTGGCAGAGCATTTCAAGCGGCTGGAGTATGTCGAGAAGAACTTCCGGTTGCAGGTCGCGCGCGTGATGCACGGCGCGATGATGAGCGGCCCGGTGGTGGGTGGTGACGCGAGCCTCGACACGACGTCATTCAGCCACGACACGACCGTGTTTCGCGATTACAAGCGGTGGCAGGCCGACTTCGACGATCGCGGCGTGATCTGGATGCGCTGGGGAAAGCCCTCGAAGATCGCCATCGACACCGGCCTCGTCGCGCGGGAGACCTGGCGATACGACATCGACGGCAAGATCATGATGGTGACGTTCCAGCACGAGGATTTCAGCGGTGCGGGCGGCGCGACGACGCTTCGGACTGGCCTGGTCGGCGAATACATGTGCGGTCTGGATAGTTGGCGATGCGGACTCGCGATGCGGGTCGCCAGCGCGGAAGCCGCCGCCGCGGCCGCGGCGGCAGGGTATGTCAAGCCGATGGGCACCACCACGACGCAGCTGCCGCCGGAGGTGAGGCAGCAGGTCATCAACGACGATCGCCTGATGATCGGCGAAGCCACCACCAAGGACGACAACTCGGTACGCGGAGAGAAACCGATCGAGGTGATCGCCGACCTGCACCGGTTGTGGGATCCGCTCTCGGCTCAGCCGGAGGCGCTGGTCACGTGGGCGGTGAAGGCGAGCGACCTCGTGACGCCGCGGGGCGATTCCTCACGAACTGCTCTGATCGATTTCCAGTTGCGGAGCTGGGATGCCGCTGCCTTGGGCTGGTGGGATACGACCTTCACCAAACACCTGTTGCTTCCGGACACGACGCTCAAGAACGTTCACCTCACCGGTTTCCTCGTGACGGCCTCGCCGCCGGGCGTGTCGTCGTGGAGTCTGGTCGCCTCGCAGCCGTCAAACCGCCGCGGCCGCACCTGGGACACCAGCTCGCCGCCGCTCGACAGCGGCGCGATCGCGTTGTCCGACCTCGTGCTGGGGCAGACCGGTCAGGGGATCGTCTGGAACAACCACAACACGGCGATCGACCTGGCGCCGCTCAACGCCGTCGACCGGATCCGACCGGTGTCGCTCTACTATCAGATCCGCAGCGACACCGAGCGGCGCGGACTGCACATCACGGTGGCGCTCTACCGCATCGACAACGGTGTCACCGCGGACTCGGCCGCGCTCGCCGTGACATTCGACCAGGATCTGCAGGACGGCATCAATGAGATCGCGCCGACGCTCGACGTGTCGCGGCTAGACAAGGGCAGCTACGCGGTGGAGGTGCGGGTCGCCGATGCCAGCGAGCG
>JBOHRZ010000250.1:0-4700 GCA_050732975.1 Gemmatimonadales bacterium | reverse complement strand
AAAGTCACGCTGAAGTATGGCTCGACACCGTGGAATGTGGTATCGTATGCCATCCTTCGCTCGAGGGCGTTGCGATGCGTGGTGCCGCGGCATCGCCCGACGCCCTGTCGCGACTCGCGTACATTTCTCCCATGCCATCCCGGGCGCCCGCTTCGGCGGACGAGTTCGAGTCGGTGCTGCGACGCCACGTGCTGGCGGCATGGTTCCCGCGCTGTCTCGATCAGGAGCACGGCGGATTCCTCTGCGATTTCGACCGCGCCTGGCGGCCCAACGGCCCCCACGACAAGCTGCTCGAGTTCCAGGCCCGGCAGACGCTCACCGCGGCCGAGGCGGCTCGGGCCTATCCCGAGGATGCCGGACTGCGCGAGGCAACACTGCACGGTTTTCGCTATCTCCGCGATGTGCTCTGGGATCGCGACGCCGGCGGCTGGTTTCATCTGCTTACCCGCAACGGCACCCCGAAGGCCTCCGCAACCAAGCACGCGCACGGCGCCGCCTACGCCATTGAAGCCTGCGTCGCCGTGCACCACGCCACCGGAGAACCGACCGCACTCGATCTCGCGCGCGAAGCCTTTGGCTGGCTCGACCGCTACGCTCGCGACCAGCAGCACGGAGGCTACTTCGGCTTTCTGACCCGTGACGGCACCGTGATCCGTGACCCGTCGCAATGGTCCTCCAACGTCGACACGATCGGCACCGAGCTCGGCCTCAAGGATGCCAACGTGCACTCCGATCTCCTGGAGACCTTCGTCCATTTGTATCGGGCGTGGCCGGACCCGACGGTCGCAGCGCGGCTCGCCGAGATGCTCGACATCATGTCGGACCGGATGGTCGTCCCGCAGACCGGCGCGCTGCACATCTTCGTCACGCCCGATTGGCGGCCGATTCCGCACATGGCCCGCGCCGCCTATCAATGCCAGACGGCGTACCGCATCAGCATTGCCCGGGACGTTGTCGGCGATGACGGCCGGCTGAGCGGTCTCGCGTGCCGGATGGTCGATCACGCGTTGCGTTACCAGCGCGATCGCCGCGGCGGATTCTTCTACGGCGGCGCCGGATCGGAGCCTCGTGAGCTGCAGGGCTCCGAGCTGCAAGTTCGCCCCAGGATCTGGTGGGTGCAGGTCGAGGCGTTGAAGGCGCTACTTGCTATGGCGCAACTGGCTCCCGAACGAAGTGATTATCGCGACGCGTTCGAAGTCCAGTGGCAATACATCCGGACCCACTTCCTGGACGAGCGGTACGGCGGATTCTTCAGCAGCGACATCGACGGCCGGCGATTGCGGCGGCTGCGACTTCTCGCGACGCCGGCTGCCACGATGAAAGGCGACATGTGGAAGGACGCTTCGCATGACGGCCGGGCGCTGCTGTACTGCATGCAGACATTGCGGGCGCGGGAGCGGGGCGGCGGCGCGGGGTCGTGCTGAAGTACTCGCTGATTGCCGGCCGATTTCTGATCGTGGCGGCATGCACATAGACCGGCGTGGTCATGCCTGCTTCGGCGATCATCGTCCCCGATGCAACGGGAACAGCGCGAAGTGCGGAATGTCATCCTTGTCATCGTACGATCCTATCACATAGTCGTGCCCGATTTCCTGCACCGTCACATCCGCTGGTAGTGAAATCTCGCCCAGCGTCCTGCCGGCGCTGTCGACGGCGCGCAACCGCGTGCTCGCGTCGCCGGGCACCGTGAGCTGAACCCAGAGCACGCCATCGCTATCGCCGAAGAGTCCCGAGTATGGTGGCAACGTCGCCGGCATGGGCGATACCTTCAGCGAATCCTCGGCGAGGGTCCGCATCTGCGGCGGGGCAAGCGAAGCCATGGCGGTGGCTGCGCGAGAACGTTGGCCTTCCGTGGACCGCCGCGCCGGAATGTCGAGCTTCAGCGTCGTTGGCGTGCCATCGGCCGCATAGGCCTCGACGGTTGACGTCGAATCCGAAGTGCCGACGAACACCCGGTCGCCGGCCACGGCCACGTACGTGGTGGGTGCAAGGGGTAGCGGAAAACCGCCGCCGCCCATGGCGTATATCGGACCGCTCGATCGCTCGCCGATCTCGTGGGTGATCGTACCGGTCGTAGTCGCTACGGACACCATCGCGGTGGTGCGAATGACGCGATCCTGGCGCGTCGGGTGCATGGGATCCTTGACCACTGGGCGCGCCTTCGGCATGCGCGGCTGCGCCTGAAAGGCGATAATGCCGCGCGGAGAACAGGCCAGCGTCATGAAGGGGTTTGCCTTCGCGGCAGTGTCCGATGGCACGAAGTACTGACGGACGAAAGTTCCATTGGGCGCGAATACCGCCATGCGTCGCTGCAACATGTCCCAGACATGAAGTGAATCACCGCTGCAGCGGCCGAGCCAGGTCAGCCGCCGGAATTCGCCCGGCCCGCCGCCAGCCCGGCCAACGTCTTTGAGCGGCTTCCCGGTCGCATCGAAGAAGTGCAGCGTGTTGTCGTCGAGGTCGGCGATGACGATCGTGCCATTGCTGAGGCGAGTCGCGCCGGTCACTCGCGTGAAAAGCACCGCGCCGGACTTGGCACTGCTCGACACGTCGAGCAGCGGCGCGGGATCCACTCCCCAGGGCGCCTGCGCCCGCACCGGGAGGACTGCGGTTGCCGCGAGGGCCGCGAACAAGGCGAGCGATGAGCGCATGGAGACTCCCGGTGACGGTGGTCGAACTCGAATGTCTAAGGCGTCGACGATACAACCGGACGTCCGCCTGGCACCGCTGACACCACCGCGATCAGTGCGCTGAATACCGCGCCGATGGCCAGCAGGAAGCCGAGGCGCCAAGCGTGGCCGAGCAGGGAAACCGGTGGCAAGTGGTGCTCTGTACGCGGCACGAGTACAAGGCAGACATATAGATAGAACGCCGCACTGGCGATCATGAACGCACCAAGACTGATCGTGAAGCGGTCGCGATAGGACATCACTTGTGTCGAACGGACCACGACACCGATGCCGACCACGAACAGTGCGTATGGGATCAAGATGCGACTTCCTGATGTGAACCACCCTTGTTTCGCGCGAATTGCATCGAAGTATTCGTGCTGCATGTCGGCAATGATCGGTCGGAATACATGCTCTCGCGCGCGTTCCGAGAAGGCGACATCGGCGAAGCGGTCGAGCCAGGCCCCCGGGACGTGTCCCATGTCGCTACCGATTGCCCAAGGCCGGCGAAAGGCGTCCGGAGACGGCGAGCAATCGCCGATAGGCGGTGAACATCCTCGCGCCGTGCGCCGTTGGCCGGTACAGACGTCGCGGAACCCCGCGAACGCCCGGCCCGGGTTCTTCCCGTCGCGACTCGACCAGGCCCTTATCCTCCATCCGGCCAAGCGTCACGTACACGGTACCTCGTGCGAGCTGGCCGTTGGAAGCAGCGGTCAGCTCCATCCCGTATGACTCCCGGCCAGCGGCCGAGACGAGCATCTCGAGAATCAGGAACTCCTTGCCGCTCAAGCGCTGGAGCTTGTGCTTCATGTCGCCAGTCCGTGAAGGTTCAGGTTCAAGAGTAGCCACTATGCTTACAAGACGCAAGAGTGATGCTTACAACGTAGAATCGTCGCTCCGCCCGGGACCAGCGACGTTCGTGCTCAAGCGGGTGCCGTTGCCGGCGGGGATTGCGACCGACGCTTAGCGGCCTCCTGCGGCTTCCTATTGCCGGGCACGCAACGGACGCGAAGGCGTGCTCGCAATACTTGCCTACGATCGCAATGAAGTCGCTATACTCAGGAGCCCGCGTGCAACGAGCGGTCGCCGGGGCTTGGGAACGGAGGACGGTATGTCGACCTTTCTGCTGAGCTTCTTGCCATTGGCATTGACCGTCTCGGTGTTGTCTGGTCAGGCCAGCATCGCAGCGCCATCAAGCCCCCTGGAAGGATTTTGGCGCGTCGCGACAGTGCATTGTATTCCGGCCGGTGTGCCTCAATGCCTGGCGTTGACCATGCAAGAGACTGACCGTCAACTAGCGCTTCAGGTTCGGCACGACACGGTTGTCGTGCAAAGAGGGCGCGCTCAGCTCCACGGGCCCTTCACGATCGTTGACGCCGACACAGTTGCTGTCGACGGCAAACACGCCCAGTGGATCGGCGCAAGGATTGGTTTCTCCACCATGCCGGACCTCGGCCACACCTCACGACGGCTGCTTGCGGAAGCTCCGGACAACGGATTCCGCCGGCGCTCCGCAGCCTCACCGAACGACACCCTCTTTATCAAGAAAGTTGAGTGGAAGGTTGCTGCGGCCGGGACATTCCTGACGCAAACGACATGGTGGTACGCGACAACCGGGCAGCGCTTTGTGATCGTACGAAAGTACCAGAGATTCTGGACGTGAACGGCGACCGATTCTGTCGCATCGACTCAAGAAGACACGTGACCTCCGATGTCGCTATATCGATGGCCAAGAAGCCCAGGCTGTGAAACCGCTTCGGGGCATCGTCGTGATTCTGCTGTTGGTACCGGGCGGTGTGGCCCTAGCCCAAACGGCACCCGGATACCAGCAGCTACACGCGCAACGTGTCGGCGTGCTGTCTGGTGTTCGGGATTCCGGGTGGTCCCTTGTCGCTGGGGCTGCCATGGTTGCGGACGGTGGCGCCCGGGTGGTTGACGGCAAGGATGGGATTGTCGTGGCGTTCGACTCCCTGCAACGCTACCCACTGGTGGACGAATCGCAGGAGCGGTGGGTGGTGCTCGATCCTCACG
>JBOHRZ010000249.1:0-4751 GCA_050732975.1 Gemmatimonadales bacterium | reverse complement strand
CCCCACTTGGCCCAGAGATCCTTCCCGAGCTGCACGCTGTCGCCGGGAGTGACCCTGTATTGCTGCTGCAGCGAGTCGATCTGGCCCTGCGATTGTTGCGCCAGCACCGACTCCGTCGGCCGGGTCCAACGCGTCGCCGGCGTGCCGGTGAGCGGAATCGCGCTGCTGTCGCTCCCCCTCTGCCACACCTTCGCCGCCCCGCCGGGATCGAACATCGGCGTGGCTCGGCGCTTGAGCTGGTTGAGATGCCAGTCGGTGCTCATCAGCGACAGGTTGGCGAGCGTCACGTCGCGCCGGACGCCGAGCACTTCCTGCGCGAACCAGAGCGGGAAGGTGTCGTTGTCGCCCTGGGTGATCAGGATGCCGTACGGCGCCACCGACTGCAGCATGTCGACCGCGAAATCGCCGGCGAGCGTCTCGTGATTGCGCGGCGCGCTCAGCCGGTTGCCGATCAGCGGGATCAGCGCCAGCAGCAGGACGGGCGTCCCCGCGATCCACCGTCGCGGTTCGCCGACCCGGTCGCCGAGCCAGTCGGCCACCGCGCGGATCGCGGCGGCGAATCCCGCCGCGAGCAGCACGCCCGAGAACGCGAACGAAGCGACGAAGAAGTAGTCGCGCTGCCGCACTTCCTGATCGACTCCCGGGATCCCGGGCGTGCCGTACTGGTAACGGAAGTTGAGATAGAAGATCAGCAGCACCGTGAGCGTGATCAGCATGGTCGCCGCTACCACGCCTCCTCGGCGCTCGCGTCTGACCAGCTTCGTTGCGCCCCAGGCGCAGAGCGCGGTGAAGATTCCGGTCGCGAGGGTCTTGAGGCCGCCGATGTCGCGCGACCATTGCCAGCTCCAGTAATGCCAGTACATCGAGAGCTGGGCGCTGAACGGTGACATCCGCTGGGTGACGGGCGCCTTGGCGTACTGCACCCGATTGAGCACGTCGCTCAGCGCCTGCGAGAAGAAGCCGGTCGGTTCGCCTTCGTTGAGCGCCGGATGCTGCGCGGCGCGGAGCGGCAGCCAGACATAGTTGAGCGCCAGTCCCGCGATCACCGCCAGCACGCCGACATAGAGCAGCGGATTGCGTCGGTCCCTGACGATGCCCCACGCGCCGATCGCGACGACCCCGAGAAGTGCGGTGATGCGGATCAGCGCATTGATCGCCGACGCGCCGTCCATGGTTGTCTTCGATGTCAGTGCCCAGACCGGATTGCTGAACGTGCCGCCGTTGAGCAGCACGGTGAGTGCGTCGCCGAGGATTCCGGACGCGCCGAAGATCAGGACCCACGCCATCAGCATCACCCACGGCTTGAGCCGCAGGCGTGGCTCGACCAGCAGCACGTACATCCCGATCGCGGGGAGGGCGAGCACGCCCATCTGGTGATTGGTCGACGTGAGGGCGGTGAGGTAGGCGGCGAGGATCAGCAGGCCGTTGCGGCGTGGCGAGTCGGGCATGTCGGCCCAGAGCACCATGCACCAGACAATCAGTGCGATGCTGAGCATCGAGACGGTGTAGACCTTTTCGTTCACGGTTGACTGGTTCCAGACGGTCCAGGTCACGGCGGCGGCGAAGATCCCGGCGAAGGCGGCGGCGAGGCGCGGGCCGCGTGCGGGAAGGATTCTGCGGAGCCAGCGTTCGGCGATCAGGAACCAGAACCCGGCGCCGGCGGCGCTGGTGAACGCGGCGAAGTAGTTGATCCGTTTGGCGTAATTGGCGGCGATGGGGAGCAGGCCCCAGACGTGGGCGAGCACCACGAAGAGGGGATTGCCGGGCGGGTGGGGGATGCCGAGCACCTTGGCGGCGGCGATGTATTCGGACGTATCCCAGAACGCGGTGGTGGGAGAGAGCGTCAGGGCATAGATGGCGAAGATGACGACGGCGGTCGCGGCGGCGAACAGGTAGGGCGGATCAGCAGCCGGTTGTGAGGGCGGGGGAGAGAGCGTGATTTCCCGGGAGTGCTTGGGCACGGAGAGCTCCGGATCGGCGTGGCGACGTCAGGGAACGTACTCCGCGATCCGCGGAGCGGGCATAGATTTCCTGCCGGCGGTCCCCACGTTCCATCTCGTCCCGAGGTAGCGATGTTGCCACGGCACCGTGTCCTTCCGCTTGCGCTCGCGCTGGTTGCCGCCGGCACCGGCGCGCTCTCCGCCCAGATCGACGCTCGCATGCTCCGCCAGCCCGCCGTCTCGGCGACGCAGATCGCGTTCGTCTACGCCGGCGATATCTGGATCACCGGGATCAGCGGCGGCGTGGCGCAACGCCTCTCCTCGCCGGCCGGCGAGGAATCGTTCCCGCGGTTCTCGCCCGATGGCCACGAGATTGCCTTCACCGGCGATTACGACGGCAACGAGGACATCTATGTCATGCCCGCCGCCGGCGGCATTCCCCGGCGCATCACCTGGAATCCCGCGCCCGACCGGATGCTCGGCTGGTATCCCGACGGCCAGAGCATTCTCTTTGCCTCCCCGCGCTCCAGCGGCACCAACCGCTTCTCGCAGCTCTACCGGGTTTCGCGCAACGGCGGCCTCCCCGAACGGCTCGCGGTCCCCTACGGCGAGTTCGGCGCCATCTCTCCCGACGGCGAGTGGCTGGCGTACATGCCGCAGACCCAGGATTTCCGCAACTGGAAACGCTATCGCGGCGGGTGGGCATCACATCTCTGGCTCTTCAACCTGAAGACCAGCGAGTGGCGCAACATTTCCACCACCGATGCCAACGACGGCCAGCCGATGTGGCACGGCCGGACGCTCTACTTCCTCTCCGACCGCGACGCCACCGAACGCGCCAACATCTGGGCGTATGACCTCGACAAGGCGACGGTGCGCGAGGTGACGCACTTCGCCGACTACGACATTCACTTCCCGTCGGACGGGCCGTCGGGGATCGTCTTCGAGAAGGGGGGCCGCCTCTTCTACCTCGCTTTTGCCGGTGAACAGGCGAAGGAGGTGCCCGTCCAGGTCGTCACCGATCTGGCGCTGGTCAAGCCGCGCCTCGATTCGGTCGGCAAGCTGCTGCAGAGCGCGGGGATCTCGCCCACCGGCAAGCGCGCCGTCTTCCAGGTGCGCGGCGATGTCTTCACCGTCCCGGCCGAGCATGGTCCGGCCATCGACCTCACCCGGACGCCGGGCGTCGCGGAGCGGATGCCGGCCTGGTCGCCGGACGGCAAGGAGATCGCGTACTGGAGCGACCGCAGCGGCGAGTATCAGCTCGTGATCCAGCCGGCGGACGGATCGGGTACGGCGGAGACACTCACCAACTACGGCCCCGGGTTCCGCTACAACCTCGCCTGGTCGCGCGACGGCAGAAAGATCGCCTTCATCGATCAGGCGATGACGATCTCGATCTTCGATCGCGACACCCGCCGCACCACCACCGTCGACAAGGCGCTCTACTACGCCGAGGGGAATCTCGAGGCGTTCACGCCGCACTGGTCATCCGACAGCCGCTGGCTTGTCTACCAGCGCGACCTTCCGACCATCGCGCACAACGCCCTCTTTCTCTTCGACACCAGGAGCGGCAAGCGTACCCGGATCACGTCGGGGTTCTACAACGATCACGATCCGGTCTTCGATCCGGAGGGGAAGTACCTCTATTTCCTGACCGATCGCAGCTTCGATCCGATCTATGCCGCCACCGACGCGACGTGGATCTACGCCAACGCGACCACTATCGCGGCGATTCCGCTGCGCCGCGACGTCGCCTCGCCGATCGCGCCGCGCGACGACGAGGAAGGTGGCGGCGCCGCGATCGCAAAGGAGAAGGCCGATTCCGCCCGCGCCGATTCGGCCAGGGTGAAGGCCGACACCGCGTCGCATCCGTCGGCGAAGCCGGTGCTGATCGACCTCGACAGCATGGAGAGTCGCCTGGTGATGCTGCCGCCGCCGGCCGGCAACTACGCCGATCTGAGCGCCGCCGTCGGCAAGGTGATCTATCGCCGTTCTCCCCGCGCCGGGGCGGTCGACGACGCGAAATCGCCGGCGCTCTACTGGGATCTCAAGGACCGCTCCGAGGCGACCATCCTCGACGACGCCGACGCCATCGCGCTCTCGGCCAACGGCGAGAAACTCCTCGCCTCGCACGACGGCAAGTTCGCCATCGTCGATGTGGCGAAGGGCCAGAAGTTCGACAAGCCGATGGCCACGTCGACGCTGACCATGACCGTCGATCCGCGGGCCGAATGGCAGCAGATCTTCAATGACGTCTGGCGGATGGAGCGCGACTTCTTCTACGACCCGCACCTGCACGGGGTCAACTGGACGGCCGATCGTGCCGACTACCAGAAGCTGATCGACGCCTCGGTGACGCGCGAGGATGTCGACTGGGTGATCGGCGAGCTGATCGGCGAACTCTCGTCGTCACATACCTACCATGGCGGCGGCGACATCCCGGCGTCCCGGCGGGTCGGCGTCGGCCTCCTCGGCGTCGACTGGTCGCTGGAGAACGGCGCCTATCGGATCCGGCACATCGTCGATGGCGCCGCGTGGGACAACGAAGTCCGCTCGCCGCTGCGCGAGCCCGGCGTCAACGTGCACGAGGGTGACTACCTGCTCGCGGTGAACGGATCGCCGATCGATGCCGCGCAGGATCCGGCGGCCGCCTTCCAGGGGATGGCGAACCAGACCGTGCAGCTCACCGTCAACAGCGTGCCGTCGATGACCGGGGCGCGCATCGTCGTGGTGCACACCCTGGCGAGCGAAGGGCGGCTGCGCAACCTCGCCTGGGTCGAGAGCAACCGGCGTCATGTCGACTCGGTCACC
>JBOHRZ010000248.1:0-4769 GCA_050732975.1 Gemmatimonadales bacterium | reverse complement strand
GCCGTACGTGCGCGGCGAATCGGTCCGGGACCGCCTGGCCCGGAAGGGAACGTTCACGGTCGCCAATGCGACCCGCATCGGGGTCGAAGTGGCCAGCGCCCTCGACCACGCGCACCGGCAGGGCGTGGTGCACCGCGACATCAAGCCGGAGAACATCCTGATTGAAGGCGGCTATGCGATCGTGGCCGACTTCGGCATTGCGCGGGCCAGGACCTCAACCGAAAATGCCACGATCACGCAGACCGGCATCGCCATCGGGACACCGACCTACATGAGCCCGGAGCAGACTGTCGGGGCGGAGGATCTCGACGGGCGGAGTGACATCTACAGTCTCGGGTGCGTGGTGTACGAAATGCTCGCCGGGCAGCCGCCGTTCAAGGGGGCGTCGTTGCGGGCGATCCTCGCCCGGCACGCCATCGATCCGGTGCCGGATGTGAGCGCGGTACGGAGCGACGTGCCGGAGCATATCAGTCAGACGCTGATGCGGGCGCTGGCCAAGGATCCGGCGGCTCGGCACGGCACCGCCCGCGAATTCGCCGCCGGGCTGAGTACCCACGCTGCCGGCGCGCCGGCCCGGCCGACGACGTTCTGGCACCGGGTACGATCGGTGTTCGCGCGGCAGGAACCGTCGTCGTACGCGCCCACCCGGCACCCGGACGAGTGGGACGGCAACGCGACCGCCGGGCGCGGCGTGCCAGTCGTCGGGGCGGGGCAGATGGTCCAGACACCGCCACCGATCAGCATGCCGGCGCCGATCCTCACCACGCCGTCGGGCCGGCCGCCGATCGACTCGCTGGCGGTGCTCCCGTTCACGAGCATGAGCGGTGATCCGGACGGCGAGTACCTGAGCGACGGCATCACCGAGAGCATCATGAACAAACTCGCCGGCCTGTCCGGACTCCGGGTGGTGCCGCGGTCGGTGGTGTTCCGCTACAAGGGGACGGAGCTGGATCCCACGGCCGTCGCGCACCAGGTGAAGGCGCGCGCGGTGGTCAGCGGTCGCATCGTCCATTGCGGCGACACGCTGATCATCAAGGCGGAACTGGTTGACGCCGCCACCGAGTCGCAGCTCTGGGGCGATCAGTACAACCGGACCATGTCGGACATCTTTGCCATCCAGGAAGAAATGGCCGGCGAGATCACCCGGTCGCTCCGGCTCAAGCTGAGCGGAGAGGAACACCGCGAACTGGCCAAGCGATTTACCGAGAACACCCGGGCGTACCAGGCGTACCTGCGCGGCCGGCACCATTGGAACAAGCGCACGGTGGAGGGGTTGCGACAGGGACTGGCGCACTTCCAGGAGGCGATCGATCTCGATCCCGACTACGCGCTGGCGTACACCGGCCTGGCGGACACCTACAACATTCTCGGCTATTACAACAACCAGCGGCCGCACGACGCCTATCCCAAGGGACGGGCCGCCGCGGTTCGTGCGCTGGAGATCGATCCGACCCTGGCGGAGGCGTACGCGTCGCTCGGCTACGTGCAGATCTTCTACGACCTGGACTGGCCCGGCGCCGAAGAGAGCTTCCGGCGCTCGCTGCAGCTCAATGACCGGTATGCGACGACACACCACTGGTATGCCTGGTACCTGTTCGTGGTGGAGCGGTTCGACCAGGCGCTGGCCGAGCTGCAGCGCGCCCAGGAACTCGATCCGCTCTCGCTGATCATCAACGACCACCTGGGGTACGCCCTGCTGCTGGCCGGCCGGCCCGACGATGCGCTGGTGCAACTGGAAAAGACCCGGGAACTCGATCCGACTTTCCCATGGACGTACTGGCGCCTCGGCACGGTCTACTTCACGATGAAGCGCTACGACGAGGCGATCGCGGCGTTCGAGATGGTCGTGGAGATGACCGACGGCGGCGTCGGTCTCGGGTATCTCGGCAACGTGCACGCCACGGCTGGCCGTACCGGAGAGGCCGAGGCGGTGCTCGCCAGACTTACCGCGCTGTCCGAAACGCGCTACGTCTCGCCGCTCGAATTCGCGCTGGTGTTCGCCGGCCTGGGGCGCGTCGACGATGCGCTCGGGGCGCTCGAACGCGCGTACGAAGAGCGGGCCAGCGACTTCGCCCGTGTCAGACTGCTGCCGTGGACGCCCGCGGTGCGGCAACATCCGCGCTTCACCGCTCTTACCGAAAAGCTGGGCAAGGGCCCCGCGCTCTAGCGGCGGCGCGGGCCTGCCGCTCAGGTCGCGGCGCGGATCAGGTCGGAAGCCTTCTCACCAATCATCACCGATGGCGCGTTGGTGTTGCCGGTGGTCACCCGCGGCATGATCGACGCATCGGCGACGCGCAGCCCTTCGACGCCATGGACCCGGAGTTCCGGATCCACAACGCACATCGGGTCGGTGCCCATGCGGCAACTGCCGGCCGGATGGAAGTAGGTGGTCACCGCCTGCCGGACGAAGGCGATCATCTCCTTCCGGTTGAGCTTGCCGGGCATCACTTCACGCTTGCGCAGCGCGGCAAAGGCTTTCGACCCGCCGATTTCGCGGCAGAGATCGATCCCGAACAGCAGCGCGTCGAGATCGGCGTCGCACTGGAGATATGCCATGTCGATGGCCGGCGCTTTGGTGGCGTCCTTTGACCGCAGCGTCACGCTGCCACGACTGGCCGGGCGCACCACGCTCGGCGCGATGGCGTAGCATTGCGCCGGAAGCCGGCCGGCAAGTTCCGGCGTCGCGAACGGGAATTCGATGATCACCGGCTGGATGTCAGGCGAGTAGAGCGCCGGATCGGACTTCCACCACAGCGTCGACTCGGCCCCGTTGTTTACCACCGGCGGCAGCGCGCCCTTCGTTTCGTACACGATACCGCCGAGCAGCGGATGATCCTGGAGATTCCTGCCGACGCCGGGCAGGTCTGCGCGCACGCGGATCCGGTGCTTCTTCAGATCGGCTGCCGGCCCGATGCCGGAAAGCAGCAGCAGTCGCGGCGAGCCGATCGCGCCGGCCGAAACGATGACCTCGCGGGTCGCATGCGCCCGCTTCGTCCTGCCGTCGTGACGCCAGGTAACGCCGGTGCACCGTTTGCCGTCGAACGTGAGCGCGACGGCTTCGGCGTCGGTGAGCACCGTGAGATTGGGGCGGCTCATCGCGGGGCGCAGATAGGCGGTGGCGACGCTGAACCGATGGCCGTCCTTGATGGTGAAGTTGAAGTAGCCGATGCCTTCCATCGACGGGCCGTTGATATCGTCGAGGACCGGCAGTCCGATTTCGCGTCCACCCTCGATGAACGCAGCGGCTATCGGGCCCGGCATCCTGGGCGGTTCGATCCACATCGGACCACCGCGGCCACGCAAGGCGCTGCGCGGCCCCTGCCAGTTCTCGATCCGCTGGTAGATGGGGAGGACGCTGGCCCAGTCCCAGCCCGGGTTGCCGTCGTAGGCCCAGTGATCGAAGTCCGCCGGATGTCCGCGCACCCACGCGTTGGCGTTATGGCTGTGGCAGCCGCCGAGCATCTTGCCGCGCGGACAGTGCACTGCGCGGTTGTCGGCGTGCTTCTGCGGTACGGTGTTGTAGCACCAATCCACGTCGCCGTAGAACAGGGTGGGCCACTTCGACGGATCGCGGACGTCGTCACGCAGGTCGCTGCCGCCGGCTTCGAGCAGCAGCACCTTGACGTTGGACCGCTCGGAAAGCCGCGCGGCGATGACACATCCTGCGGATCCTCCACCGACTACGATGTAATCCGGCTGCTCCGATTTCATCTTCATTCTCCCGAACGTCAATGGATGGGTCGGTGGACGTGCCGTTGGTCCACGGGTCACGCCGTGCAATGACTGCTCACGGCCGATGCTACGTCGCCGCGAATGCCGCCTTCAGAGCCGCGGCCGCTTCACCAACGGCATGCCGCCCCTGATCGAAAATGGCGTGCAGACCGAAGAAGCCGTGAATCATGCCATCATAGTGCTTGTGGGCGACCGGGACACCGGCTGCGTGCAGGGCCGCCGCGTACGCCGCACCTTCGTCCCGGAGCGGATCGTACTCCGCGGTGATGACCAGCGCGGCCGGCAAGCCGGCGAGCGACCGGGCGCGCAGCGGTGAGGCCGCAGGCAATGCCCCGTCAGCCGGATCCGGGATGTACTGCGCCCAGAACCATTCCATCAGGCTCCTGGTGAGCAGGAAACCCTCGGCGTTGTCGCGATACGACGGCGTGTCGAACCGGTAATCGGTGACCGGATAGATCAACAACTGGAACACGATCGGTGGCCCGTGCCGGTCGCGGGCCATGTGCGCGACGACGGTGGCAAGCGTCCCGCCCGCGCTGTCGCCGCCGACCGCAAGGCGTGTCACATCACCATCGAAGGTGTGCGCGTTCGTCGCCGCCCACAGGAGCGCTGCGTAGCAGTCGTCGGGCGCCGCAGGAAACCTGTGCTCCGGTGCCATCCGGTAATGCACCGACACCACGACGCAACGCGCCGCGTTGGCGAGCGCACGACAGATGGGATCGTAGGCGTCGAGGTCACCATACACCCAACCGCCGCCATGGAAATGCAGCAGCACCGGAAAGGGGCCGGCGCCGGCCGGCGTGTAGATCCGGGCGGCCAGCGGTCCACCCGGAGCCGGAATCGTCAGGTTCCTCACCTGTCCCACGGCCTCGGGCTCTCCGCTGCCGCCGAAGAGTTGTCGGTACACGGCACGCGCCTGATCTACAGGCATCTGTTCGAGGGGCGGCGCACCGGCGGACGCTAGCTGGTCCAGAAACGATCGGGCCTGCGGATCGAGCGGCATGCTATCCTCTCACTTCCTGCGGGAACGCCGAGTC